>JBFKXH010000266.1:0-1590 GCA_041638175.1 Thermoplasmatota archaeon | reverse complement strand
TTGGCGATTTGTTCGCGGTCGAGGCGGCTGCCAGGTTTGTTGATGCGGGGGCGGTGGGTGTCGTTGTCGCGGCGGAAGGTGACGCCGACGCCCTTGAGGAACCGGTTCATGCCGTCGCGTAGGCTGTGTGGCCCCGTCGTGGTGGCGTGGACGCCGGGTTCGCCACCGAAGACCATCATGGAATCACTGACCAGGTCCAGGAACTAGACGTCGTGATCGACGATGAAGGCGCTGCGCCCTTTCTTCTCCATCACGCGGCGGATGGTCTTGGCCGCTTGGATGCGTTGGTTGGAGTCAAGGTAGGCGCTCGGTTCGTCGAGCAGGTAGAATTCAGCTTCCTTGTAGAGGGCCAACGCGATGGCGACCCGTTGTAGTTCACCACCCGAAAGGCGCCCGGCCTTCTTTTCCAGGAGCGTCTCCAATTGCAGGGGCCGGGCGATCTCTGCTTTGGCAAAGCCGCTCTGGAGCAGGTCCGGGGCTTGGGTCAGCAAGAGGTCCTTGACCGTGCCTTCCCAATCGGCCTTGATGTATTGGGGTTTGTAGCTGACCCGGGCTTCGGTCTCCACCTCGCCCTCATCGGGCTCGATGACGCCAGCGAGCATCTTGGTGAACGTGGTCTTGCCAGTGCCGTTGGCGCCCACGACCCCCACCACTTCGCCTTCGTGGATGGTCCCTGCGCCCGATTCGATGGTGAAGCTGCCCAACGTCTTCTTGAGCGGCGGGAAGTCCAGGATCGGATTGAGGTCTGCGTGATGCTTGGGCGGCTTGGTCTCGAACTCGATGGCCTCGTCGCGCACGCGGATGTTCTCGTCGGGCAAGTAGCCGTGCAAGTAGGTGTTGATGGCGTTGCGGACCGGTTTGGCCGGTGTGATGACACCGTAGGCCCCTTCGTCGCCGTACGCGAGGTGGATCTGGTCGGTCAAGAAATCGAGGATCGCCAGGTCGTGTTCGATGACCAAGACCCGTTTTTTCTGGGCGACTTCCTGGATGACCCGTGCGACGCGCAGGCGCTCGTGGATGTCCAAGTAGCTGCTGGGTTCGTCGAAGAAGTAGACGTCGGCGTCCTTGAGGAGGGTCGCCGCGATGGCGATGCGCTGCAGTTCGCCGCCCGACACCTGGTCCAGGTCGCGGTCCAGGATGTGGTCGATGTTGAGCTTCGGCACCACTTCGTCCCAGCGGTCGTCCTTGTTGACCGCGTCCAGCAGTTCACGCACTTTGCCTTGGAACGCTTTCGGGATCTGGTCCACGTACTGGGGCTTGCGCGCCGTGACGACGCCTTCCTCGACGACCATCTTCAGGTAGTCGCCAAGCTCAGTGCCGCGGAATTTCTGCAGCACGGGCTCCCATGTGGCTTCGCCGTCGTAGTCGCCCAGGTTCGGGATCTCTTCGCCGCTGAGGATCTTCATCGCGGTGGATTTGCCGATACCGTTGGGGCCAAGGATGCCCACGGGGGCGCCCGCCTTGGGGACGGGCAGACGGAACAGGCGGAACCCGTTCATCCCGTATTGATGGACCAATTCGCCCTCGAGGGCTTCGGGGAGGCCAATGATCTTGATGGCATCAAAGGGGCACTTGTTGACGCAGATGCCA
>JBFKXH010000265.1:0-1639 GCA_041638175.1 Thermoplasmatota archaeon | reverse complement strand
GCCACCGCGATAGCAGCTCCACGTCAGGTGTAGGGGGGCACCCAAGCGGTCCGCTTCGCGGACGATGTCCGCCTTGCTCATCATCACCAAGGGCGCCTCCAGTCGGGGCCCGCCCGATTCCACGCCCTGCTTGGTCGCCAGGTCGGCCACGCGCTGGTATGCCTCGATGTATTCGGGGCGACAGTCCGGGTAGCCGCTGTAGTCCATGGCGTTGATGCCCAGATAGATCGCCTCGGCATCCGTCACTTCCGCCACGCCCAGGGCGAACGCGATGAAGATGGTGTTGCGCGCCGGCACGTACGTGATGGGGATGTCAGCGCCGATGGAAGGGCCCGCATCGGGCACGTCGAGACCTTCTTCGGTCAGCGCCGAGCCGCCCAATCGCCCGATGGGCAAGGTCAACACCTCGTGGCGCAGGACTCCCAAGGCCTCCGCGACGCGCTTGGCAGAATCCAGCTCCGTCCTGTGACGTTGGCCATAGTCGAAGCTCACCGCCACAAGGTCGTATCCCTGGTCCTTGGCGATGGCCGCCGCTGTGCAGGAATCGAGTCCTCCGCTCAGCAGCACGACGGCGGTCTTGCCCACGAGGGGGCCAAGTCGGCCCTTTCATAAAAGGCCGCACCGCTGGCCGGGCATGTCCCGGTTCCAAGGCCGCCGGTTCACCGTCAAAGAACGGCGCCTTACCTTCGGTCGCCAATACCGCGTCTTCGATGCCCAAGGGGGCCTGCTCGCCTACGTGAAGCAGAAGATGTTCAAGCTCAAGGAGGACATCGTCTTCTTCGCCGACGAATCCAAGCAACAGGAGGTCTTGCGGTTGCAGGCCACCAAGATCCTGGACTTCAGCGCCAACCTGCAGGTCACCGATCCGCAGGACGGGCCGCTGGGGTTCGTGCGCCACAAGGGCTGGCGCAGTCTGTTCCGGGACAAGTGGCATGCCACGGACCTGCAAGGCAACGTCTTGGCAGAACTGTCCGAGGACAGTTGGCTCGGAGCGCTGTTCCGTCGCTTCGGGCCGTTCGGGTTCTTTTGGCTGCACCGCTACGAACTGCGCCGCCTTGAAGACCACGGCCAGAGCATCGCGACCATCAAGGAACGGTTCCAGATCTTTGGCGACACCTACGACGTGACGATCCACGGCGAAGTGGATCCTCGCATGGTCATCGCATTGGCGGTGTGCGTGGATGCCTTCGAGTCGGAGTGAGTCGCCTCAGACCTCTTCCGAGTACCAAGCGCCCTTGCCATACCCTTCATCGATGCCGATCTTGACGTAGAACGTCTCGGTCTTGAAGTCGGTGCGGCGCATGAATTCCTGGTAGACGTACTTGCACAGGTCCTCCGCCGTGGTGGAGGGCAGGGGCAGCATGGCGCAGTCCTGCCGCGGGAAACGGAACTGCTTGGGTTCCCCCGTGTAGGGGTCGGTGACGCGGAACGCCACTTCGTCGTCGTCCACTTCCAGGTCACTGTAGTGGTTCGATTCGGTGGGCACCAGGACCAGGTGGTCGATCTCGTCGGCGATCTCTTGCAGGGTCTCGGTGATGATGCCGAAATCCAGCACGATGCCCCATTCGTCCTGCTTGCCGGCCATGTGCAGGTGCACCGCGTAGGTGTGCCCGTGCAGGCGTCCGCATTTCTTGTGTTC
>JBFKXH010000264.1:0-1645 GCA_041638175.1 Thermoplasmatota archaeon | reverse complement strand
GGGCTTGAAGGTGAGGGCGTCGAAGACGACCTTCTGGTAGATGGCGCCGTCGCCGTGGATGACGCGTCCCTGGCCTTCCGGCTTGACGTTCGTGGTGAGGACCGTGATGCCATGGTTCTTGGTCAAGCGTCCCTCGAAGGACTCTTGCACAAGCAGGGCGATCGTGTCGTTCAGGTCGTCTGTCATGCGCTCCGGCGGGATCCGCACGGTGTCGCTCATTTGGATGATACGGTACATTGCGTCCGCTCCGTGGCGTTGCGGGCCAAGGGCCCCTTATGAAAAGCGTTTGGGAAAGAGGGGGGAATCGGCAGCTGGTGCTTCTAGCGTGCCGCGAGGTACGCGATCGGGTCGAAGATGCGCGCTGTCGGATCGCATGGCGTGCCCGCCACGATGCGCCCGAACAGTTGGTCTTCGTTCTCGTGGTAGTCCACCACAGCCGTCAGCGTCAGGTCGGCCGGTGGGCTCTGGCCGTCCAGGGTGACCACCCAGTCGCCGCTCGCGTACAACAGCGCGCCGGAGACGTTGTCGAAGACCGGCGACAGATAGTATTCCCCTTGGCCGGCATCGTCCAGCGTCAGGGTGGCGACCTCGGTGGCATCGCCGTCGACGATGGCCATGTCCAGGTCGACCAGCTGCTGCAAGGGGCTCAGGTCCGCGACCGCACTGGCCTTGATGCGGATGCTCTTCACGGCACAGAACATGTCCACAGGGAACGTCCAGGTCTCGGCGACAGGAGAGCCTGTGGGCGCGCCGGCCACGCGGCGGTCGGTGCTGAAGAGCTGGTCGGCGGGGATGACAAGCGGCTCCACCCAGGGGCGTCCGCCGGTCGCTTCGGCACCGTCGAAGGGGCGCAGGCCCCCCATCTCTTCTTCGACCGATTCGTAGGCGATGATGCTCATACCGCCACCGGGAGCCATATGGTCGTTGGTGACGTGCCCATCGACGTGGGTATGCATCATCCACAGGCCGGGTTGTTCGGCGTCGATGACGACGTCGTAGCGGTTGGCCGGGCCGATCGTGAGCGTATCCACGTAGTAGCGGGCGTTAGGGTGCAGAGGGTTGCCGTCGATGTGGGTCACGAGCATGTCGTGGCCGTGCGTATGGATGGTCTCGACGGTCTCGCCGACGTTGTATAACCTCAGTTTGATGCGTTCGCCTTCATTGACGCGTAAGATGGATTTGTTGTCCATCATGGTGTTGGGCATACTACGGCCGTTCAGCATCCATGTGTCCGGCGTGACATCCACGGGCGGGTTCTGGCAGCCCTGGACGCCGCTGGCCCCGCAGGAGCCGGGGCTATGCTTGTGGTCCTTGTGCGGATCATCGATGCGTGCCTGGGTGACCTGGACCAGTTCCCGGTTCAGGGTCGAGTAGACGAACAGGTACTCGCGGTCGATGTCCTCGGGCTCCCACTTCGTCTCTTGGGGCTCCACGATGATGGCGCCGAACAGGCCCTGCATGACGTGGAAGTGCGTGTCGACGTGGCAGTGGTACCAGAGGCTGCCGGCGCGGGCGGCCACGAATTCGTAGGTGAAGGAGTCGCCTGCGCAGACGGAGTCCTGGTTCACACCGGGCGCACCGTCGCTCTGCCACGGCACGTATTGGCCGTGCCAGTGGATGGTGTGGCAGTGGAAGTGCTGGTGCG
>JBFKXH010000263.1:0-1772 GCA_041638175.1 Thermoplasmatota archaeon | reverse complement strand
CCCAAGGGGGCCCAACGCGGTACAGGACCGCAGATGGTATGCCATTGGACGCCATCTGCCTGGAAAACCCACGAAGTACCTTTGAGGCTTTGCCTTGGCCAGCCTGTTCATTGGACGAGCCTCCGCAGGCCGAGCAGATCCAGGGCCTTGTGGAACGCGCTGAACCCTTGCCGGACCTCTTCCATGTCTTCCTCGTCGACGTCGCCCTCGGCGCCCATCTTGGTGGCCAGCTCACGGATGATCGCCATGCCCTCCCCAAAGCTCAACTCTTCTCTCACCAGGGGTTCGTTGATCACGTCGAAGACCGACCTTGCGTCCATCCCGGGAACGTCCTTTCGTCGAATTGGTACGACCTTCTGCCCGATTCTACGGGCGCCAACGGACTGGCTGACCATTTGGAGCAGCGGCCCGGCGTTGCGGACCTCCCCGAGCACTCTCATGAAATCCGGCATCGCACGGGCTGGGTGGCTCTGGCGGAACGAAAACCGCGATGCCATGACCGCCGCGTAGACAGGTCCCGACAGGTACCCGATTTCGAACATGTGCGTAAGCGTGGCCTCGACGTCGTGGAACTTCCCATAGTGGCTCTGCAGCATCGCCCCGATTCGCATCTCGGGTGAGACGTCCCGGGCCATTGCTTCCGCGGCTTCTTGGGGGGTCGGGGCCGGGCCGGCTGCCATGCATTACCTCCTTCTCACCGGACTTGTTGCGACCTGTTCAGATTCCGGGTCGCTTGAGTCGCGGTTTACGCCCATGAGGCCCATGCTTGCCCCTGCATTGGCACGCTCCAGCGTTTCCTCCACTTTCAAGGACACCTCCCGGGTCATCGGGACATCCAGAGCGTCATGGAACAATTTGCTTGCCTCTGCCATGACGAGCGCCGGCAACATCTGCTCCATGTGCACGAGCGACTTGCGGAGGTCAGGGATCGCGTTCTTGTAGAACTTCCACACATCGCGGCGCGAGGCGGCCGTGGCACCGAGCTTCTGCTCCGCCATGTCCACATCAGCCAGGATATCCTGCAGCCGTCTGCTTGCCTGCTCGGGGTCGTCTCCCAAGCGGCCTTCATGGAACATCTGGACGACAGCAGCACGGAGGTCGTGGTTTGCCTCGCGCATCCGGCCAATTTGGTGCACGGCGGCCGCCAGTTCCGAATTGGCACGCCCAACCATCGCCGCATTCCCAAAGTTGTTGTCCTTCGGGAACACCAGAATCAGATGCCCGTCGTCCGTCTGTTCGAAGTAGTCAACCACGAAGATGTCGCGTGCATTGAGCATGGGCGTAGTGTCGCCGTACATGAAGGCGGTTCGAAGCCTTGCGTTCGGAACCAGATGGATACGCAGGCCACCATCCGGGACCTGGATCGGTTTCTGGTAGTAATCGCAATGCGTGATGATTTCACCAGCCATGCGAAATTCAACCACGTAGGTATAGCCCCTTTTACTGAACGACTTCATGATCTTGACAACCGCCACCAGGACCATGACGAACAGGATCGGGGCGACATACATGCTGGCGTACCATGACCACGCAGTCAAGCCCACGAACACCACGAAGATGATGGTGCGGGACCTTTTCACGTGGTAGGCAAGCCAGTCCGTGAAGTGCTGCCGGTGTGGCTGGGTAAGCAGAGCATCGTACGTTCGATCGTCAATTTCGTCGGTCATCGAAGGTACCCCCCTTGCCAAAGAATTCCGATGCCTACGGCGGCCACGGCCAGGGCCCAGACCAGGACCTGCCAATTCCACCACCAGGGCTTCAAGTGATGCGTG
>JBFKXH010000262.1:0-1790 GCA_041638175.1 Thermoplasmatota archaeon | reverse complement strand
GGTGCCAGACGCCGTGGAAGGCGTGTTCTGTGAGGCAGCCGACGTCTACATGGAGCTGGAAGGTGAGGTCATCGGCAACAGCACCACCAAGCGATTGGTCGTCAAACGCATGAGCCGGGCGCCGTCGCGTTACAGCGAAGTGATCGGCTTCCGCGTCGAACCAGGCGTCGGTATCGTCATCGAGATCCGGTCGGTGGTCTGATGGAAGAGCACCTCGAGGCGTACATCCGCGCGTTCCCCGGACCCCAGCCCAAGTTGCTCCAAGGCGTCAGCCGCGGACTCAAGGATCAGAAGCCGTACAACATGATCTACCAGGCGGGTGACCGCTACTACGTCCACATCTATGACGACGGCGGACTGTTCCCAAAATACATCAGCATCCGCCCAAGCCACGAAGACCATGCGACTGCAGCGGCACTGCAAGACCACGTCTTCGACCGCATCGCGGACCGCCCGATCCCGGAAGAAAAGGACCTGCACGAAGAGTTGGTGGAGATCGCCGGTTCCAAGCGGCCTAGGGCCCTCCAGCGAACCGACCTGACCGAACCCATCTTCTTGCTCCATGAGCGGGTCGCCCAGCAGGGCCTTCTGCAACCGTTGATGGACGACCCGTGGATCGAGGACATCCACGGGTTGGGGACCAAGCCCCTGATGCTCGTCCACAAGATCTTCGGCATGCTGGATTCCAACCTCCAGTTCAGGGACCAAGAGGATCTCAACGAATTCCTGGTCCGCATGGGCGAACGGATGGGGCGCACGGTCAGCCCGAGCCGACCCATTGTGGATGGGGCACTGCCGGATGGAAGCCGCATCAATGTGGTGTTCGGGGACGACGTCTCCAAGGGGGGCTCCAGTTTCACGATCCGGAAGTTCAGTGAGAAGCCGCTGCCGGCGACCCAATTGGTGGCATGGGGGACCATGGACGCCCGGTTGGCCGCCTACCTTTGGCTCTGCTTGGAGACCGGCCAAAGCATCTTCGTGAGCGGTGAGACCGCCAGCGGCAAGACCACGAGTCTCAATGGCATTTTGCCCTTCGTCCACCCCAGCAACAAGGTGTTGACAGCGGAAGACACGCCCGAAGTGCTTCCGCCACAACGGAACTGGCAGCAACTCGTGACACGAGAGCGCGCCGAAGGCCAAGATGGCAGCGTCGCAATGGATGACCTGCTGCGCGCCGCCTTGCGCTCGCGCCCAGACTGCATCATCGTCGGTGAGATCCGCGGTGCCGAGGGCGCGGTCGCATTCCAGGCCATGCAGACCGGACACCCGACCATGGCGACCTTCCACGCCAGTAGTGTCGGCAAGTTGATCCAGCGCTTCACGAGCCCGCCCATCCAGGTCCCCATGGAGTTCATGGGCAACCTGAACGTGGTGTTGATCCAAATGGCCGTCCACGTAGGAGGCCGCATGCTTCGCCGGGTGCTGGCCGTGGAAGAGATCGAGGGGTACTCCAAGCGGGCGGACTCGGTCATCACACGCCAGGTCTTCACATGGGACCCGGTGCATGACGAACACCGGTTCGGCGGACGCAACAATTCGTACGTGCTGGAACAATTGGTCGCGCCCAAATTGAATCTCGAGGACCCGCGAGACGTGTACAAGATCTTGGAGGAGCGCACCGCCTTGATCGAAGAGTGGGTCGAGCGTGGCCTGTTCGATTACGACGAATTTGCACAACTGGTCTTCCAACTTGCACGGGAGCGATCCGCATGAATTTCCTGGAAGATTACGTCGCCAAATACACGGCGACGACAGGGGCCGTACCTCGTCGCGCGGACGCGCTGCGCGCC
>JBFKXH010000261.1:0-1854 GCA_041638175.1 Thermoplasmatota archaeon | reverse complement strand
GTCGTTTCCGGCGAGTCCTTCCGAGACCGCGCGGGCGATCGGTCTGGTCCCGGTCCAGTGCCATGTCTCCAGGACCGTGGCTTCGACCGACGTCACGCCAGCAACGTTGCGGATGGCCTCGACCATCTCTGCTTGTTCCTGGATGGTCTGAACAAACCCGTGGAACGCCAGCGTTTCCGCCTCGAGGGTGCCAGAAAGGATCAGGTCCGGCACGGCAGACATCACCTTCTCGTAGCCCTCTGGCTCGCCTCGGACCTCGATGTTGACCGGGATCATGCCTTCGGCCCTGGTGTAAGCGGTCAGGGGGATGACCATGAACGCCGCCTTTTGTCGCAGCGAGACGATGCAACGGCGAGCCGTCTTGGGCGTCACCCCTACTTTCGTGGCGATCTCCGGCGGCGTCGCAAGCGGCTCGGCGACCAAGGACATCAAGACGCGCTTCTCCAGGTCGGTGACGTCGGCCGGCCCCCAGGACCGGGGACTCATCATCTCGCAACCTGCTGCACCTAGTTCCACGCTGAGCTTCTCCATGGCCTGAGCGAGCTCGTGACCATGCGGGACCAGGACGTTGCTGATCAGTTGATTGCCTGCTAGCCGCGTGACGCCGCCGGGCCGATTCAGGTCGACGATCGCCTGTTCGGCGGTACGGCATGCCTCGGGGGTAGCAAATCTAAGCCTGACCGCATAGACCTGCACGCCGATGTCGACGCCGTTTGGAAACAAGCCGAGCCCGAGCAGCACGCCGGACTCCTCCAGGTCCTTCAGGCGGCGCTTGACAGTGTTGCCGTGCATGTCGAGCTCTCGTGCAATGTCCCAAAGACCGAACGGACCACGTCGTCGATCAACGGGGTTGAGTGGATTCCACGCGAGCATACGCAAGATCTGGGCATCGATCCGGTCCACCTGATGGCATAGGGCTGCTCTCGTTTGAGGCTTCTTCATGCCCGATTCCTTCAAGATGACGTGGCCGACTGCCTCTGCCCATGAAGATCACCGTGGAAGCCGACGTCCGCGCCCCCATCAAGACCGTCTGGAAAGCATGGCACGACCCCGACCAGATCACGAAATGGAACACCGCCAGCGAGGACTGGCACAGCCCGCACGCCAGCGTCGACCTGCGGGTGGGAGGTAACATGGTCGCCCGCATGGAGGCCAAGGACGGCTCCATGGGATTCGATTTCGAACAGCAATACACCCGGATCGAGGCACCTCGACTCGTCGAATCGGTCATGGCGGACGGGCGCAAGATCCGCGTGGAGTTCATTGACCACGGCGACCACGTCCACGTCAAGGAGACATTCGACGCCGAGGCCGAAAACGACGTCGAGATGCAACGCGCCGGCTGGCAGGCCATCTTGGACAGTTTCGCCCGGCACGTCGAAGGGACATGATCGCTTCGCCGCTGGGTCCACCGCGCGGTCACCCGGTGTCAGCCAATTTGCTGATACCCATCAAGTCCAGGGCGATGTGTTTGGCGCAACATGCGACCAAGGACTTGGACCATCGCAGGCTCGATCGCCGCGGCTTTTTTGCTGGCGGGTTCGATCCCATTGATCACCGCGGACCACAGTGCGGAGGCGCGGGGGCGAGGCAACAGTGTCTCGGTCGCGACGACGCTCATCACGGGGCCGACGCCGTTTGCCGACGATTGTGGAGACAACCACGATACGGGCAGAGGCGCACCAGACCACGAAGGGGAAGCGTACTTGGCGGTCGATCCGGCCGACCCCGATCACCTCGTTGCGACGTGGCAACAAGACCGCTACGTCGGCGTCGGCGGCGCCCGTAGCACACCGGTGGCTACGTCATTCGATGGCGGACTGACGTGGCTTATGGAGGTCCCAGAGGGCATTT
>JBFKXH010000260.1:0-1857 GCA_041638175.1 Thermoplasmatota archaeon | reverse complement strand
GGGTCGGCGTTGTCCAAGCCTCGCAGGACGGCGGCGACCTCCTTGGCCTCCTCCACGATCTTGGCGGCCGCCAATTCAGGATCCTCGAGCAGGGCATCCGTGTACCGCCCACGAGGGTCCGCCATCCGATCTGCTGCAAGGCGATCGATGCTGCCAAGTTGGCCCGCGACGGGCACCGCTTCGGTGTGGCTCCAGCACGTGCCGGTTCCTTCATGGCACGCCGAGCCGACCTGTTCGACGACGGCCAGCAAAGCATCTTGGTCACAATCCGCTGCAAGGCTGATCAGTCGCTGTTTATGGCCACTTGTCTCTCCTTTCGTCCAGTAGGCTTCCCGGCTGCGGCTCCAATACGTCATCCAGCCCGTGTCGAGGCTACGCCGGAGCGCTTCTTCGTCCGCGTACGCCAGCATCAGGACGGCGCCCGTGATGTGGTCTTGGGCGATGACTGGAATGAGGCCATCTTCGAAGCGAAGGCCCGCGAGACTGTCGACGTCGATCGGGTGTTTCATGGTCGCACCGGCAACCCTGCATCGGCCACGATGGACTTGACCTCACCGACCGTCGCATGCCCCTCGTGGAAGATGCTTGCTGCCAGGGCCGCGTCGGCCCCGGCCTGCAACGCCTCGACCATGTGGCGTGCATTGCCACATCCACCACTTGCCACGACAGGGACGGGAACCGCCCGCGACACGGCCTGCAAGAGTTCCAGGTCGAAACCGTCCTGCGTGCCGTCGTGGTCCATGCTGGTGAGCAAGATCTCTCCGGCGCCTCGGGCTGCGGCTTCCTGGCACCAAGCGACCACATCACGGTCGGTGTCCTTGCGGCCCCCGTGGGTGTACACGTGCCAACCCCTTGTGTCACGCTTGGCATCCACGGCGACCACGACGCATTGGGCGCCGAATCGTCGGCTGCATTGATCGATCAGGTCAGGATCCTCCACCGCGGCGGTGTTGACGGCCACTTTGTCCGCCCCCGCATTGAGTACCCGGCGCATGTCGTCGGGGCTGCGCACACCACCCCCGACGGTGAGCGGGACGAACAAGGACTCGGCCGTGCGCGCCACCACGTCGAGCATCGTCTCGCGACCCTCGTGGCTGGCACTGATGTCCAAGAAGACCACCTCGTCCACGCCCTCGGATTCATAGCGGGTCGCCATGGCCACCGGGTCGCCCATGTCCCGTAGAGACTGGAACCTGACCCCCTTCACGACGCGTCCTGCATCCACGTCCAGGCACGCGATGATCCGCTTGGTCAGCGTCATTCCTTCACCAGGGGTACACCCTTGGTACTGATCTCTTCAGCTCGCGGTGCCAGGGCCTGCCGGATCGACCGGCCGAACGCCTTGAACGCCGCCTCCGTCGTGTGGTGGGTGTCACGCCCCCGCAGATGTTCCAGATGAAGGTTGATGCGGGCTTCCATGGCAAAACTCCGGAACCAATGGTCCCACAACGGGATCGGAAGCGGACCTTCGTAGTAGGGCCGGTCTACGAGGTCCACGGCGCAGAGGACCAAGGCATCATCCATGGGGACCATGTCATAGGCGATGCGTTGGCACGGTGCGCCCGCGAACGCCTTGCGGAATGCCTGGCCGATCGCGATGGCGACATCTTCGACCAGATGGTGGTCGAGATCCCCGGTTGCCCGCACGTGCACGTCGAATCGCGCGTAACGGGCCCAGGTCTCGACCATGTGGGTCAGAAACTTGTTGTCGGTCTCCACGTCGTAGGTGCCGGACCCTTCGAGGTCCAGCGTGACGGTGATGTCGGTTTCCTTGGTCTGACGTGCAACGGTCGCTTTCATGCAAATGCCTCGATGGCGGCTTTGAGGTCAATACGGCCCGTGTAGATGGCCATGCCC
>JBFKXH010000259.1:0-1907 GCA_041638175.1 Thermoplasmatota archaeon | reverse complement strand
TCCTCGTCACCGAAGGCCGCGTAGTGGGCCGTGTGGGGTGGCGTCGTGCCGTCCCAGACGGACCCATCGTCGGCGCCCATGTAGGGGTTCGGCTCGCCCCTGCCTGGGTTGGCGTCCATTTTCAGATATTGGGCGATCATCGCACCGGGGCCCTCGTCGATGGGCAAGAAGTACAGCCCCGGGACCAGATCGTCCTCGGAGGGGGCGGTCACGGACGCCTGGTCTTCCAGGGGGGCGGCACATCCGGCGAACAAGATCATCAACGCGATGAGGGAGCGCATGGACGTCACGCGGCGCAGGGGCTAATTATACTCGATGGTGGGGCCATGCGATTCTTCTGGTCGCGTCATGAAAATGGGCGGTCTGGTCGCGTGACCGCGCTGGGCGAACCCGCCTGCCCAGGCGATGGGTCGTGCATCGCCAACCCTTATCCGGGGTCCCTCTGTCGGCGGCCCGTGGAGATGCTGTTCGACGCTGAGGAATTCGTCACCGAGGCGGTCGCGAAGGCCAAGGAGCAGATCGGAGACCAAGTCGCGGTCATCGCCGTCAGCGGCGGCGTCGATTCGACCGTCGCGGCAGAGATCGTCAAAGAAGCGGTCGGGGACCGACTGCATGCGATCTACGTGGACACCGGCTTCATGCGCAAGGGCGAGACCGAAGAGATCGAGGCCATGTACCTGCGCATGGGCCTGAACCTGACGGTCGTCCATGCCTCGGACGAGTACTTCGAAGCCTTGGCTGGCGTCACGGACCCGGAGCAGAAGCGCAAGATCATCGGCGAGAAATTCATTCGCATCTTCGAGCGTGAGTCGAAGAAAACCGGTGCCACCGTGTTGGTGCAGGGCACCATCGCACCCGATTGGATCGAATCGGGCGGCGGCAACCGTGACACGATCAAAAGCCACCACAACGTGGGTGGCCTGCCCGACGACATGGAGATGACGCTCTGTGAACCCCTCTACGACCTATACAAGGACGAAGTGCGGGCCGTGGCGCGCCACCTGGAGTGTGAGGTCGCCGAGCGCCAACCATTCCCCGGGCCTGGCCTGGCGGTGCGCGTCATCGGCGAATTGACGCCGGAGCGCGTCATGATCGCGCGGGAAGCGTGCGCCATCGCCGAGAAAGAGATCCATGACGCCTGCCTTGCCTCCCAGATGGAGATGCCTTGGCAGTTCTTTGCCGTGTTGACCAATACGCCCACTGTCGGCGTGCAAGGCGACCTGCGTGCCTACGGCGAGACGGTCGCCGTACGTGCGGTGCAGAGCTTCGATGCCATGACGGCACAGGCCAGCGACATCCCGTGGCCCGTGTTGCAGAAGATCAGCCGCGGTATCACCAACCACCCGGACCTCAAAGACAAGGTCAACCGGGTCGTCTACGACATCACGGACAAGCCGCCGGCAACGGTGGAATGGGAATAGCCCAGACGGCCGGGTCCCCGCTCGATCAACTGGGCGGCGCGTCGAATTCGTAGGTGTCCGGCTCGGTCCTCTTGCCGGTGCATAGGTCCGTCATTCCAGTGCGTTGTTCAAACGTCTCCATGATCCCTTCGATGATGGGTCCATCCCCTTGGCCCCGGTCCCATGTCACCATCGTCACGATCTTCCCTTGCTGGTACGCGTAGTCACCAAATTGGCAGATGATCCCTGCCCCAGAGGCCCGCTCGTTCGCCTCCCTTTGGGTCTCAAAATGGTACGTGTGGCTGATGCCGGCGCCGCCGTAGCTGTCTTCTCCTGGCTCTGGGCCGGGGCTGGGGACAAATGCGGATACCCACAGGGTACCGTTGAACCAGGGCTCGCCCCAGAGATCGAGGTGACAGCGGCCAATGGTGACAACATTGTAGACGGGTCATACATTTTGGACTTGGGTAGCGTCGTCCAGGGTGACGCGGCTCCCACAGCAACGAT
>JBFKXH010000258.1:0-1935 GCA_041638175.1 Thermoplasmatota archaeon | reverse complement strand
GGTGCCGCATACCGGTGGAGCATGGACTGCGACGGCGATTTCCAAGTCGGTCGGACCGTGGTCGACCTGGACCCCCGCGTGGCCTCCGTGCATGTGGTCGAGGAAGGGACTGCCATCTCGACTGGTGGCATAGAATTGGTCGAAGGAGGCGTGGTCAACGTGCGGGGTTCGCGCTACATTGGCTTCGCCGCGCAGGTCGAAGGAGAAGCGACAGTTGCACAGGACGGAGCGGATCTTCTTGCGTGGAGCCTCGAAGATGCGAAGACCGTCCATGGGGCGCTGCCACGATCAGGCGAAGCACAGGTCCACTTTTCATACCGGGGCGCCGCGCCGAGCGCGATTGGCCCTGCAAGCTCATTCTGGATGCTGTTCTTCGATGCCTAGGACTTCGCGGAGCACGCGACAGGGCCGGCGGCTCGTCCGTGATTGTGCTCCATTGTGACACGGCTCCCCGTGCTATGGGTTGCACGCCCGTCGGGGCCAGCTAATCCTCCTCGATCGCCGTGAAGTGCAGGGGGCAGGATTTGAACCTGCGAACCACTAAGGACTAGACCCTGAATCTAGCGTCGTTGGCCACTTGACTACCCCTGCAGGGGTCTGTGCCCGGAGGCACAGCGTCGCCGACATGGGTCGGCTTTTTGAGGGTTGTGAAGAAGAGGAAGAGAAAGCGTACGGCCTTACAGGTCGCCGAGTGCGTCGCTGAAGCCCTTGAAGCGTTCCTTGAGGAGCTCCACGGCCTTCATCAGGGCATCTTCGGCTTTCAGGCTGCCATCGGTCTCGAACCGGAAGACGAACTTGCGGTCGTTGTACGTGACATCGAAGCCTTCGCCGACGATCAGCTTGGCATCGTCCGCGCGGTTGACACTGGGCTCATCGAGCACGACCAGCTTGTCGCCGTCCATGCCGAGGATTCCTGCGGGGGTCTGTTCGACCGCGACCTTGGCCAGTTCTGGCTTGATCTTGCGGTTGTCGACGGTGGCGGTCGGGTAGTACTTGTATCCGACAGCTTGGCAGACCTGCCACTTGGCGTGCTCCGTGCCCTGGCCAAGGATGGCGGTCGCCTCGAGGATGAGGCGCTGGTCCTTGAGAAGCTCCACGATGGGGATCTTCGGGTCGGCCACGGCGAAGGCGTCGTCCTCGCATTCGAGGTCGCCACTGTAAACCGTGCACGGGCCTTCCTTGGTGAGGGTGTAGCGCACCAAGTAGACCGGGTTGCCTTCGTCGTCGACCTCGCCCATGCGGTTGAGCGTGGACGGGTCGGTCGGGATGGGCAACAGGGCCAGGCGGTGGGCCAGGATCTCGTCGAAGAGCGCGCTGGTGTTGTCGTAGAAGGTGACGTTGTCGATGGCCAGCTTCGGGACTTCCGCTTGCAGGACGCGGCGCAGTGCGTTGACGAAGTAGGGGTTGACCCCTTCGACCACGAACTTGGCTTTGCGGTCCTCCATTTCGAGGATCTCGAGTTTGACCATGGTCAGACCCGGCGTCCTCGGCGTCCACCCTTCTTGCGGGTGCCATCGTGGGGCACGGGCGTCACGTCTTCGATGCGTCCGACCATGATGCCGCTGCGGGCCAAGCCACGGATGGCGGCCTGGGCGCCGGGGCCGGGGCTCTTGGACTTGTTGCCACCGTAGCCGCGGACGCGGATGTCGACGGTCGTGAAGCCCTTCTCCTTGAGTGCATCAGCGACCTTCTGGGCCGCGGTCATGGCGGCGTGGGGGCCGCCCTGGTCCTTCTGGGCCTTGACGGCCATGCCGCCGCTGCACTTGGTGATCGTCTCCGCGCCGGTGGTGTCCGTCACGGTGATGATGATGTTGTTGTAGGTCGCGAAGATGTGCGCGACACCCTTCTTGGCACTCATTCGTCAGCCTCCTTGGTCTCGGTCTCAGCGGGTGCTTCGGCCGGTGCTTCAGCGGTTTCGGCAGGAGCCTCGGCGGG
>JBFKXH010000257.1:0-1937 GCA_041638175.1 Thermoplasmatota archaeon | reverse complement strand
CCTGACAGCTACTTGGTGCAGGCCCGCCAACTGCCGGCCGGTTTTGACCTGGTCCGGGAGGGCGACCCCCTGTGGAACATGACCGTTGAGGGCCTCAACATGGAGACCAACCCTGGCTCCGTGCACCCGTTGCTGGTCCATGATTTCCTGGGGACGGGGCGGGTCGACGAGCCACACGCAGCGGTCTTTTCAGATCCGGATGGCAACGCCGTCCTGTCGTTCGCTTGGCGCTTCCAAGACCTGGATCAGCGAGCTGATTGGATGGTCACCAATGCGGCCAACCTCTGCTTCGAGGGTACGGCGGTCCTGAGTAAGGGCTACTACGGGGCCGCGATCCTGTCCTTCGGCGACGCCAACGGCACCGTGCCCTTGGCGGCGGCCGGTGTGGCCAAGTCCACCGGCGCCGAAGACTTCTGCAGGGAGCTTGACTCGCCGCCGGGTGCTGTCGAGATCGGCGAAGGGGAGAACGGGCCGTTCTCGATCAGCCCCCATGATGAGACCGATTGGTACATCCTCGAAGTAGGCAATGAGCGGCCGGTGACGATCCGGACCGACAGTCGCGGCGACCCCGAGATGTGGGTCTACACGGACGACCTGGTGCTGTTGGAATATTCTGATGACGTGTACGGGACGGACCCCGAAGTGAGCGTTTTTGCCGGAGGCTCCTTGTGGATCAAGATCCAGAGCTTCAGCCAATCCTCGGAGATCCCGGAATACACGGTCGAAGTGGTCTTCGGCTGAGCCTCAAAGATCGAACTTGATGCCTTGGGCCAGCGGTAGCTCGCGGCCCCAGTTGATCGTGTTCGTCTGGCGGCGCATGTATTGTTGCCAGGAATCGCTGCCTGATTCGCGGCCACCGCCGGTCTCCTTTTCGCCACCGAAGGCTCCGCCGATCTCCGCGCCGCTGGTGCCGATGTTGATGTTGGCGATGCCGCAGTCGCTTCCCGCATGGCTCAGGAACTGTTCCATCTCGCGCATGTCATTGGTGAAGACCGCGCTGCTAAGGCCCTGGCGGACCCCGTTGTGCCAAGCCATGACCTGGTCGAAGTCGTCGTAAGCAAAGAGGTACAACACGGGCGCAAAGGTCTCGTCTTGGGCGAGTGGGAAGTCCGCAAACGACGGGCAATCGAAGATGGTCGGCTGGACGTAACATTCGCCGAGCGCCGGGAGCGCCTCGCCACCGGCCAAGCACTTGGCGCCTTGGCCTTCGGCCGCTTGGACGGCATTCTGGAACATGGTGACGGCGGCCGCATCGATGAGGGGCCCGACATGGTTGGCTTCGTCCAGGGGATCGCCGACCTTGAGTTGGCCGTATGCCTTGACCAGTTTCTGGGTGAATTCCTCCTTGATGTCTTTGTGCAAGAACACGCGCCGCGTGCTGGTGCACCGTTGCCCCGCAGTCCCGACCGCCCCGAACAGGACGCCCCGGATCGCGATATCCATGTCGGCGCTGGGCGTGACGATGATGCCGTTGTTGCCGCCGAGTTCCAGGAGGCTGCGGCCCATGCGTTTGGCCACGACCTCGTTGACCCGGAAGCCCATGCGGCAGCTGCCCGTGGCGCTCACAAGCGGGATCCGTCGGTCGTGGATGAGGCCCTCCCCGATCGGGTCTGCCGCGCCTTGTACCAGCGTCGCAACGGCCGGGTGGCCGTGTTCGACCGCGATGTCGTGCAGGGTCTGGTGGAGGGCGATGGCGGTGATCGGGGTCTTTTCGCTGGGCTTCCAGACGACGGTGTCGCCGCAGACCAAGGCGATGGCGGCGTTCCATCCATAGACCGCCATGGGGAAGTTGAACGCGGTCACCACGCCGCAGACACCCAGCGGGTGCCATTGTTCGTACATGCGGTGCTGGGGCCGTTCGCTGTGCATGGTCTTGCCGTACAATTGGCGGCTCAGACCGACGGCGAAGTCGCAGATGTCAATGATCTCTTGCACCT
>JBFKXH010000256.1:0-1963 GCA_041638175.1 Thermoplasmatota archaeon | reverse complement strand
CGGAAGTCGAATCCATCTACGACGTGATGAAGGCGGTCACCGGGCTCAAGACCGCGCCGCCGGTACATGTGGCGCACATCGCTAGCGCCGACGCGGTCCAAGCAGCGACCGCTGCCAAGTTCAGCCGCGGCGTCTGCCCCCATCATCTGCTCCTGGACACGGAGACCTTCGAGGGCCCGCCGGGCACGGGCAAAATGAATCCGCCGCTGCGCGGCGTGGCCCAGCGAGAGGCGCTCTGGAAGGCCTTCCTCGAGGGCAAAGTGGCGATCGTCGAGTCGGACCACGCGCCCCACACCAATGCGGAAAAGAGCGAGCCGTTCCATCAGGTCCCGGCCGGGGTCCCCGGCGTGGAGACCATGGTGCCGCTTCTGTTGGCCACCGATGCGCCCTTGGCCACCGTCGTCGACGCGGTCACCACCGCACCGGCCCAGTTGCTTGGCCTCGAGGATCGGGGCCGTCTCGAGGTGGGCATGCGCGCTGATTTTGCCGTCTACGACCTCGAAACCACGACGCCCGTCGAGGGCAAGAAGCTGCACAGCAAGTGCGGTTGGACACCTTACGAAGGCATGGCTGCGGTGTTCCCGAGCCATACGTACCTGCGGGGCAACCCGGTCATCGAAGACGGCATCCTTGTGGCCAAAGCCGGCGGTGAAAGCCTCATCGACCTGCCTGAGGCCCCGTGAGCGAACTCTGGGAGTTCTTGCAAGCGCTACCGCCGCCGCTGGTCATCATGATCTTGGCGTTCAGTCCCGTCGGTGAAGTCCGCGTCAGCGTCCCCGTGGCGATGCTCCATTACGACATGGGGTGGGGCGAGGCAATCGTCTGGAGCCTGGCCGGGAATCTCGCGGTGGCGCCGGCCGCGACCTACGTGTACCGTGGCCTGGAGGCGATCTTTCGGCGCTGGCAACGCGGCGCTTTGTGGCTCGATCGCGTCTACGCCCGGACCCGCCGGAAGCAGAATGCACGCATCGAGAAGCTGGAGGAAGCGGCCGTGGCGGCGTTCATCGCGGTGCCCGTGCCGGGCAGCGGTGCCTGGAGCGGCGTATTGGTGGCCCACGTCTTTGGGCTGCGTTGGAAGAAAGCGTGGAGCTACTATTATGCTGGCGTGGTCGCCAGCACGTTCCTGGTGACCATGCTGGTCGTGACCGGACGCTGGGCCCTTTAGGCTTGGTAGCCGGCCTCGCGGATCGCGGCCCGTAGGGCCGCTTCGTCCAAGGTCTTGCCGACCACGGTCGCGGTCGCAGGCAATGTCACCTCGACCTTCTTGACGCCCGGCACCCCGCGCAACGCCTTCGTCACATGAGCGACGCAGTTCTGGCACGTCATGCCGCCCACTTCCAAGGTGATGGTCTCTTTGGCCATGGTGCACCATGGGGTGGCCGACACTTTCTTGCTTGCGCTTTGCAATCGCCAAGTATGTTGGATGCGCTGGACGTGCAGATCCTTGAACACCTCCAGGTCGACGGGCGCGCCAGTCACCGGACCATCGCCAAGGCCCTCGGCAGCACCCAACCGACGGTCACTGCCCGCATCAAGCGCATGGAGGGTGCCGGCATCATCAAGGGGTACACCGTGCGCCTCGACGAAGGCGCTTTCCAGGGGGCGGTCCACGAGGGGGCGCAGATCGCATGTCACTGGTGCAAACGCCGGACCGGGGACCCGGTCTGGGCACGCGTCGCCGGGATACGACACCCGTTCTGTTGCCCCACCTGCAAGGGCTCCTTCATTGCACGAGACGCCGAGCTGCGCCAAGGATTGTAAGGGGGTGGGCCGTCGGCCACCTGTGGAGCTGCGCCATTCGTGGATCTGGGTCGTCTTCCTCGCCTTCACCTTCACGGGGGCCGCGATGTTGTTCAGCCCGTCCAAGGCCGATGACGTATGGGGCATCGTGTTGATGCTGCTGCCGCTGGCCTTCTTTGCAGCCATCCTTTGGCTCTATTACTGGAAGAGCCGCCGCGAGCTT
>JBFKXH010000255.1:0-1967 GCA_041638175.1 Thermoplasmatota archaeon | reverse complement strand
AGGTCCTCCAGGCGAGCAGCTTCTTGCGAAGCTCGTAGAAATAGCCGACCAAGATGAGGCCGACGAAGAACGTCACGGCGACGATCGGGCCCCACTCCATGCCACGGAAGCGCAACGCGAAGGGCACAAGGAACATCACTTCGACGTCGAAAATGAGGAACGTGAGGATGTACATGTAGTACTGGACGTCGATGGGCCCGCGGGCCCCAGGCGTCGCCTTTTCTCCACACTCATAGGTGGTCAGTTTGTTCACACTGCCCCGCTTGGGACCCATGAACTTGTTGCCAAGGAGTGTCACGAAGACCAACAGGAATCCGATGACCCCCAGAATGGCCAGTGGAACGTATTCAGCCGCCACGTTTGCCATATATAAACCCCAGTAGGTGGCCGTGCGACAGAGGGGTGGCTTATGAAGTCTCCCCTTGCGCGGCTCCAGTCGAAGCGTAGGTCAAGGTTCATGGCAGAGGGCGACCTGGGCGCCCCGTTGTTGGCAGATGACCTGCGTGCCCGCATCCGCCAGAACGGGCCGATGCGCTTCGTCGATTGGATGGAATCTTGTCTCTACGGGGAACAGGGCTACTACATGGGCAGCCACAAGAAGACCGGCGCCGGCGCCGACGCGGATTTTGCCACCAGCCCGACCCTGCACCCCTTCATGGCCCACGCGGTGGCCGCCGAGATCGACGACGCCTGGAAAATGGCCGGGCGGCCTGATCGTTTCGATGTCTACGAATTCGGAGGCGGGGAAGGTGACCTGGCCCGAGACGCGGCAGCAGCCGCCGAGGCCCCGATCACTTGGCACCACGTCGAGCGCAGCCCCCACCACCAGGAACTGCAGGCAGGCAGCCAGGTCAAGTCGGTGAAACCGGGCCCGGCGTTCGTGATCGCCCACGAGTTCGTGGATGCCCTGGCATTCCATTGGCTCGAGCGGACCGAAGACGGGTGGTCCGAAGTGGCCGTGGACGTGGACGGGGAACGATTTCTCGAGCGGCTGGTGCCCGCGTCCGTGCAGGCCCTCGATGCGGCACCGGAGGGAGAATTCCGCGTGGGCCAACGAGTGGTCGCCATGGCCCAGGCAAAATCCTGGCTGATGGACCTGCCACATACGGGGCGGACGCTGATCGTCGACTACGGCGCGCACGGCATGCGGTTGTGGGGCCGTGACCCAAAACACGGGACGGTACGGACGTTCCGCCAGCACCAAGATGGCGGCAGCCCGTTGGATGGCCCCGGCACCAAGGACATCACGGCCAGCGTCGATTTCGCTTTGCTCCAGGATTGGGCCCATGAAGCAGGCCACCAGGTCGTGTCGGACGAAAGCCAGGAGGCGTTCCTGCTGCGCCACGGGGCGCTCGAGGCGCTCAACGCGATCGATCGAGATTCCTTGGAAGGCGCCAGCCAATACCTGCGCCTTCGCCAGATGCTGATCCCCCACGCGGGCGGCATGGGCCACGCGTTTCGCGCCTTGGTGTTCGAGCGCGGAGCTTAAGACGGGGACCATTGTCGGCCGCCGTGCGAGCCTTCCAAGGCTCATCATCCGCAGGATTGGTCTAGGGGTATGACTTTGGCCTTCCAAGCCAATAGCACGGGTTCAAATCCCGTATCCTGCACTTGAGGGGAGGAGCCAAAGGCGACGGTTCCACAAGTGCCGAGCGCGGCGGACTTGTCCGACGCCGCGAGTGCATTTCAAAAGCTGACTGAGGAGCGGCAGCGACGAGGGAGGTTTTTGGAATGCCGAGGAGGCCTGCCAAGGCCTCCGAGCACGCGCGCGCCTACGCGTAATTGTCACCGAATTCTTTGCGGTAGACGTCCAGGATCGTCACGAAGATCGAGAGAACGAGCGGCCCGAGGACAAAGCCACTGAAACCGAAGACCACGAGACCGCCCAGCACGCCCAGGAGGATCACCACCGGGTGGACCTGGGCCCGGCTGCCGATGAGCTTGGGCCGGATGATGTTGTCGATGGT
>JBFKXH010000254.1:0-2019 GCA_041638175.1 Thermoplasmatota archaeon | reverse complement strand
TGCTCTACCTGACTAAGCTAGCAGCCCAGGAGTCCTGCCGACCTTGGTCCCCTTCAAAAGTCGTCCGGCAGGGAGCGTTGAAATAGAGGCCCCTTGTGGCGCGCGACATGGGAGAAGTCTTCCTGAAATACCGCATCATGCCCGAAGGCGCCGAGGTCGACCTCGACGCCCTGGAAGGCGACATCAAGGGCGCCTTGCCCGCTTTCGCTGAGATGCAGAAGTGCGAGCAGAAACCGTTCGCCTTTGGCATGAAGTGCCTCGAGGCCGGTTTCGTCGTCGAAGACGAAGAAGGCAACAACGACAAGATCGAAGAGACCCTCGCCGGCGTCCCGAACGTCCAGAGCGTGGAACTCCTCGAAATGGGTCGATTGTAAACGGCCCCAAGGCCTGCCCCTCTTCCCAACTCCTTTGTAGAATCCCTTGGTGGCCCCCTATCATGGCATCGTTCGTCTTCTCCAGTGAAAGCGTCTCCGAAGGCCACCCGGACAAGGTGGCCGACCAGGTCAGCGACGCGGTCCTGGATGCCATGCTCCGCAACGATGCCCGAAGTCGGGTCGCGTGCGAGACGTTCGTCACCGCCAACCGGGTCACCGTGGGCGGCGAGATCACCAGCCTGGGCCTCGAGACCCAAGCCGACATGGCGGCATTGGTGGCTCCCCTGGTACGCAAGACCATCGGGGACATTGGATACGACCACGCCGCTGAAGGCATGTGGGATGGTGCCCACATGGACCCGGTCATCGACCTGATCCCGCAAAGCGGCGACATCGCCCAGGGCACGGCCGCGCGTGCCGACACCCGCATCGGCGCCGGTGACCAAGGCATGATGTTCGGCTATGCGCAACGCAACGAAGCCGCCAGCGGCGGGACCTGGCAAGACGATGACTTCATGCCGGTCCCGATCAGCTTGGCCCACCGCTTGACCCGCCGCATGACCGAGGTCCGCCGCGATGGGACCCTGGACTACATCCGACCGGATACCAAGAGCCAGGTGAGCGTGCGCTTCGAAGACGGACGGCCTATGGCTGTGGATGCGGTGGTCCTGGCGGCCCAGCACGCGCCGGACGTCGACCAAGAGACCATCCAGGCCGACCTGCGCGAACACGTCATCGACCACGTCATTCCCAGCAGTTGGCTGCATGGGGACACCCAGTACTTCATCAACCACACCGGACGGTTCGTGCA
This sequence comes from Thermoplasmatota archaeon, assembly GCA_041638175.1. Lineage (GTDB taxonomy): Archaea > Thermoplasmatota > E2 > JACPAO01 > JAHFTW01 > JBFKXH01. The sequence goes on along the minus strand of JBFKXH010000254.1, from coordinate 834 downwards.
AGGGGGCCCGGCGGCGGACACGGGGCTCACAGGCCGAAAGATCATCGTCGATACCTACGGCGGCTGGGCGCGGCACGGCGGCGGCGCATTCTCAGGCAAGGACCCGACCAAGGTGGACCGTAGCGCTGCATACTATGCCCGGTACGCTGCCAAGAACCTGGTCGCCGCGGGCGTTGCGGATCAACTAGAGATCCAGGTCGCCTACTCCATCGGGAGCCTCGAACCAGTGAGCATCCACGTGGAGACCTACGGCACTGGGCGGATCGAGGACGAAAAGATCGTCGACCTGATCCGAGAGGAATTCAGTTTCGCGCCTGGGGACATCATCAACCAGCTTGGTCTGCGCGCGCCGATCTACCAGCAGACCGCTGCGTACGGCCACTTCGGACGCACCGATGTCTCCTTGCCGTGGGAGCGACTGGACATGGTCGAAGCGGTCCAGGATCGGATCAAAAGCGTCGCCTAGACGTGCCAACCCGTCTTGCGCACCGTCTGCGTTGAAACATTCCCCGCAGCCAGCAGGGTACCGGTCTGATGGCACTGGGGGCAGGCCCTGAACCGGACGTCGCGTGGCGGTTGCCCGAACGTCGCCACTGTGATGTGCTCGTCGCAGTGGTCGCAGCGGTACGTGGTATGGACCGGCTTGGTATCCGGTAGTACGACCGTGCGGGGTTGGCTTCCGGCCGGTGGCAGTTCACTGGCTTGCGCACAGACGGGGCACGTGATCATCGTCCCGGCCGGGTCCGCCAGGTGGGTCGACCCGTAGAGGAACGCGTTGTCACAATTGGGGCAGTTCAAAACCACCTCGCCCAGGCGCACCTGCCCTGGTCTTCG
>JBFKXH010000253.1:0-2051 GCA_041638175.1 Thermoplasmatota archaeon | reverse complement strand
TGAGGGTCCCCTTGTACAGGGTCTCGTTGATCAAGGTGGATTTCCCGCTGCCGCTGACACCCGTGACCGCCACGAATTTTCCAAGCGGGATCTGCACGTCGATGCCCTGGAGGTTGTTCTCCCGTGCGTTGGTGATGGTGATGTGCTGGCCGTGGCCGTCGCGGCGGCTTTCTGGCACGGCGATCTCGAGCTTTCCCGCCAGGTATTGCCCGGTCAGGCTCTTGCTGTTCCGTTCCACCTGCTTCGGGGTGCCCGCTGCGACCACGTACCCGCCATGCTCGCCGGCGCCGGGGCCAAGGTCGACCAAGTAGTCGGCCTCGCGCATGGTGTCTTCGTCGTGTTCGACGACCAGGACCGTGTTCTCCAGTTCGCGCAGTCGCTTGAGCGTCTCGATGAGCCGGTGGTTGTCTCGCTGGTGCAATCCGATGGAAGGCTCGTCCAGGACGTAGAGCACCCCCTGCAAGCCGCTGCCGATCTGGCTGGCAAGCCGGATGCGTTGGGATTCGCCCCCGCTCAGGGTCCCGCTGGCACGGTCCAGGCTCAGGTAGGTGAGGCCCACGTCATCCAGGAAGGTCAGTCGGGCGACGATCTCTTTGAGGATCTCGCGGCCGATATCGTTCTCACGGTCGCTCAGGCGTTCTGGCAGCGTCTCGAACCATTGCCTTGCTTCGCCGACGCTGAGTCGCGTGGCGTCGCTGATGCTGGCGCCGTCGATGGTCACGGCCAAGACCTCCGGTTTGAGGCGCGCGCCACGGCATCCGCTGCAGCGCCGATCGGCCATGTAGCTGCGGATGCGTTCCTTGGCGCGGTCGCTCTGGGATTCGCCCATGAGGCGGGTGAGGCGGGTGGCGATGCCTTCCCATGCGGAATCGACGTTCCAGTTGCCGACCCGGGTCTTGACAGCGGGTCCTCCATAGAGGATGATTTCCCGGTGCGCTTCCGGCATCTCCTTCCAAGGCACGTCCAGGTCGATCTCCAGGTGTTTGCAGACCTGGCGCATCCAACGCCCCAGCCAGGACTTGACCATGAAGACCTCGTGGTGGAAGGCGCCCTTGTTGATGCTACGTTCTGGGTAGCGGATGATCTTGTCTTCGTCGGGTTCGAGGCTGGCTCCGAGCCCGCTGCACTTGGGGCAGGCGCCGTGGGGCGCATTGAAACTGAACATGCGGGGCGCCATTTCCGGCAGCACCGCACCATGTTCTGGGCATCCGAACGCTTCCGAGTAGAGCGTCTCTTGTTCATCCTTCCAGATGGTCACGAGGCCTTCGGCGACCCGGAAGCTGGTCTCGACCGCATCGGCCAGGCGCTCACGCATGTCGCCCTTGACGACCAGGCGATCGACCACGGCCTCGATGTTGTGCTTGAATTTCTTGTCCAGGCTCCACGCATCGCCGACCTCGCCCATCTCTCCGTCGACGCGGACGCGGACGAATCCTTCGGCTTTCAGGTCTTTGAACAGCTTCTGGTACTCGCCCTTGCGGTCCCGGACCACCGGGGCCAGGACCATGAACTTGGTCCCTTCGGGCCACTGCAGGACGTCATCGACGATCTGGTCGACGCTCATCTTGCCGATGGTGCGTTGACAGATGTGGCAGTGGGGCGTGCCGACGTGGGCCCACATCAGGCGCATGTAATCGTAGATCTCCGTCGTGGTGCCGACGGTCGATCGAGGGTTGCGGCTGGTGGTCTTCTGGTCGATGCTGATGGCTGGGCTGAGCCCTTCGATGTGCTCGACCTCCGGCTTCTTCATCTGCCCAAGGAACTGGCGCGCGTAGGCGCTCAGGCTCTCCACGTAGCGCCGCTGGCCTTCGGCGTAGATCGTATCGAAGGCGAGACTCGATTTTCCGCTGCCGCTCAGGCCGGTCACGACCACCAGTTTGTTGCGGGGGATCTGGACGTCGATGCCCTTGAGGTTGTGTTCCCGGGCGCCCCGGACCGTGATGTGCCCTGCCATCCGTAGTTTCGCCCACCTTGGCTCCAGATAAGGTGGTTTGGGCCGGGGCTAGTGAATGCACGTGCTCCGCAAGGGCGGGTCTCCGGTCGTGTGCATA
>JBFKXH010000252.1:0-2055 GCA_041638175.1 Thermoplasmatota archaeon | reverse complement strand
GCGCGGCGCCCATCTCGTGGAGCCCCGCGTAGATGCGGCTCGCCTCGGCCAGCGCGTCCTTGTGGGCCCGGATCGCCGTGATCTGGGATCCGATGTGGAAGTGCAGCATCCGCAACAGGTCCAACCGTCCGGCCTTGCGCAGTTCATCCACGGCCCATAGGACCTCCGGGATGGTGAGTCCGAACTTCGCCTTCTCTCCCCCGGACAACGCCCATTTTCCGGGTGCCTTGGACCGAAGTTTGAGGCGCAGACCAAGAAGCGGCGGGTTCGCCAAGCCATCCAACAAGGGCAGCAGGTGCGGAAGCTCCCCCACTTCATCCAGGACGATGATGACCTCGTCCTTGAACGCCGTGGCGTGACAGGCCGCCTCCAAGAACGCTTGGTCCTTGAAGCCGTTGACCACGAGGAGGCTCTTGCGGTTGGGATCCATGGTAAGAGCCGCTACCAGTTCTGCCTTGGAGCCGACCTCCAGGCCGTAGCGCCACTTGCGCCCGGTACGCGCCAATTCCTGCACGACCTCCTTGCGCTGGTTGACCTTGATCGGGAAGACGCCGCGGTACTGGACGCCCTTCACGCCGTTGTCCTTCAGCGCCTTCTGGAAGGCGTTGTTCAGACGATCGACGCGGTGCGAGAGGATCTGCGGGAAGCGCAACACCACCGGCAGTTCACAGCCATCGGCGCGCAGCTTCTTGACGACCTCGTGCAGATCCACCGTCGGACCCTTCGGGCCAGTGGGCGTCACAGCCAGGGTCCCCTTGCCAGTGATGCGGAAATAATCGTCTCCCCACCCTGAGACCTGGTAGAGCTCCTCTGCGTCGCGGATCGCGAAGTGTGCCACGGGCTTGGGGGATACCTTCTGCTTATAAGATTGGGCCGCGGGGCTCAAAGCAACACCTGCAGCGCCCCTTTCTTCATCTTCAGGCTCACGGGCGTGCTGCCGATGACCTCGCCGTCCACCAGCAGAGGACTTGCGTCCTGTGGCTCGATGGTGATGTCCTTGGCGCGCTGGAAGTGCACGTGGTCATGGCGCACGTGGCGCCCCTCCCGCACGCCGGCCAAGAGCCCGAGGAGCTGGCGGCGATTGACCTGCTCGATCCACAACACGTCGGCCACGCCATCGTCCGGGCGTGCCATCGGGGCCCTCTTCATCGCGCCACCCGTGTGGATGCTGTTGCAGACCATCACCATCGGGTAATCGCCTTCGCGCGTCTCGCCGTCCATGGTGAGCTTCGTCTTGGTCGGCTTCAGACCCATGAGGCGGTGAATGACGCCGAGGTTGTATGCCTGGCCGCCGGCCCACTTGTACTTCTTGTTGGTGATGTCTGCCGCCTGCGCCGCAAAGCCGGTGCCGAATACGTTGATGCACCAGCGCTGGCCGCCATCCCAGCGCACGTCCAGGGCGTCGATCTTGCGGACCTGCCCCAACCGGATGCGGTCGATCGCCTGCGCTCGTTCCAGGACCTCGAAGTCGCGAAGGAAATCGTTGCCGGTGCCCGCCGGGAGGAACCCAAGCGTCGGCTTCTTGGAGCTCTGCAGGATGCCATTGCTCGATTCGCTCAGCGTCCCGTCGCCCCCAAGGACGAAGATGAACGGGTGGCCGGCATCGGCCAGATCCTTGGCCAGTTCAGTCGCATGGTCCGGCGCCTTGGTCGCGTGGCCTTCGACGCGGATGTCCTCGGCCGCGAACAGCGCCTGGGTCTCGCGGAACCGGATGTTGCCTCTGCCGCCGCCGCTAGCGGGGTTGTAGATGAGAGGCACCGGGTCGGGGAACCGGGGTCCCTCGGCCATTCACGCCCCGGGCTCGGAGACTTCCTTGCGCATGAGCAAGCGGTAGTCGTGGAAGCCGAGGTGGCGGTAGATCTCCTGGGCCAACTCGTTGTTGCGGAAGATCTGCACGTCGATGGCTGTGACGCCCTCGCGTGCGGCCCATTGCTCCAGTTCTGCGATGAACTTGCTCAGGATGCCCTGCTTGCGGTGGCTGTCGGCCACGAAGGCATCCGACAGGTACACCACGCGGGTGTGATGGTAGATGGGTGGCCGGCGCTGCTTGGCGGC
>JBFKXH010000251.1:0-2093 GCA_041638175.1 Thermoplasmatota archaeon | reverse complement strand
TCATGGTCGGACAATTCCATTTCCGTTCGCCGGTATTGTTCCAGGATGCGTTGCGCCTCGCAATGGAGGATGACCGGCCGGCCCGCTTCACCACAGATGCGGAGCATGTCACGGAACGCGCCGGGATCTTCCAGCAGAAGGTCCCCCGTGGTGGCGCCGAGGTACGCTTTGACCCCGACCGCCCATTGGAGCATCTCGGCCACGTCGCCCGTGTACCAGGTGGCTCCGGCCCAGAATCCGTAATCGACGACCGCCTTTTCGGCGGCCAGACGGTGTTTCTCGCGCAGTAGCTTGGGCGTCGTCGTCGGCGGCAGGGTGTTGGGCATGTCGACGAAGCCGGTCACGCCGCCGAACGCAGCGCCTACGGAACCGCTGTGCAGGTCCTCCTTGTGGGTCGAACCAGGTTCGCGAAAGTGGACGTGCACGTCGATGGCGCCGGGCAGGATGGCGCGATCGCCAAAGTCGTGGTGATCATCCATGGTCGCGGTCCGTGCGATCTTGGTGATGATGCCGTCCTCCACGTGGAGGATGCCTTTCGTGAGCTTTCCGTTCCGGTAGATCTGCCCGCCAAAGGAGGGCATTCAGCGCACGCCCCAGACACCCAGTTCGCCATCGCGGACCATTTCCGCGAGGCTGGTGGCGAACCCCTTCGTCCAGGTCATCAGGCGAAGTTGGTGGCCAAGCAGCGCCCCGGCAAAGACCCCGTTGGCACCGATCGCGACGGCGATGGGCCAGCCGGTCTGGCCGTCGAAGGCGAAGGCGACCATGAGCAGTTCGGCAGCCCAGAGCAAGGTGAGGACCGCTGCGATGACATAGGCCCGGTTGGCGGCGCGGCGGCCCTTGACCTTACGGCCCACTTCACTGACCGTGTCGCAGGCCGGGCTGAGCTGCATCCACTTGTTCCACTCGCCACGGATGCTTCCTTCAAAGCGACCGACGGCACCGTTGCCGATGAGCCAGCCCATGCCAAGCCCGACGAGGACGGCCCCACCATGGACGGCGAGGCCCCAGGGCAGCCACAGGTAGGCGGCCAATCCGGTCAAGACCGCGAGGATCACGGCGGATACGATGACCCGCGAACGCGAGCTGTTCGCATCGTCGAACAGCAGGTTGATGAAATCCTTGCTAACGCCCCGGGCCACAATGGACTCAATTTGTGCCCTCTCTTGAAGGGCGTGGTTCGATTCCGCCTAAAAAGCCCGGGCAAACACCAGGAATGCGGTATGGCCCAGGCCGTCGAAGCTGGGGCGGCTGCCCAATTCCTTGACCGTCCAATCCCGTTGCACCAATTCCATGCAGCGGATGTCTGCGGCGCCCAGGGATCGAAGCGCTTCGTGGCTCTTCTCCATCTGACTGACCTGCGGACAGTAACAGGCGATGCGCGCTCCGGGTACCAGGAGGGGCCACAGGTTCGGCAAGGCGTTCCAGGGTTCGGGTTGATCCAACAGGACCCCGTCGAACGGACCTTGGATGCCATCAGCCACACCCTGGGTCAAGTCGCCGATGTGGATCTCGACGCGGTCGCCCAGTCCTGCCTTCTCCAGGTTGTTCTTGGCCCATTCGGCAAAGTCTTCCCGTAGCTCTTGCACGACCACCCGCCCCGCGTCGCCCACCTGCCACGCAAGGGCCATGGTCGCGGCACCGCTACCCACCCCGGATTCAAGGACCCGGTCGCCGGGCCCGATGCCCAGCTCGTACACGATGCGACTGGCGTCCTTCGGGAGGATGATCTGCGCTTTGCGCCGCAAGGTGCCGGCCAGGTCGTGCAGGCCCGGCCGAAGCAAGCGGACCGTCTTGGCGCCGTACACCACTTCGGCGCCGGGCTCTTGATCGATGAGCCGGTCTGTATCGACGACCCCCAGGCCCTTCTCCTTGAGGACGCCTTGGCCGGCCAGCAGTAGCCACCGGTGGCCCGTGGCGGGCTCGAAGGCAAGGACACGATCACCGGGTTGGAAGTTCATTGGAAGGCGGCTTGCAGTTCCTTCTGCAATTCGTCGAGGGCCTCACGCAGCTGCCCTTCCTGGTCCTTGGCACGCTTGACACGGATCTCCATGGTCTCCAACTCATCGCTGAGCCGGGTGGTCGCCGCGGCC
>JBFKXH010000250.1:0-2133 GCA_041638175.1 Thermoplasmatota archaeon | reverse complement strand
GCAGTCATCGAACCCCATGAAGCCCCAGACCTTGTGGTCTTCGAGGATGGGTACGACGATCAGTGATTGGATCTCTTGCGGCTCCAGCAGGGCCCGTTCGTCGGCGGGGAAGTCCTTGACGTTGCCTGAAAGGACGTGGGCGTTCATGAGTTCCCAGTTCCAGCGCCCGAAGCCTGCTTCGTGGAGGTCCACGCCTTGCAGATCGGGGTTGTCGATCTGGGGTTCGATGCCAGGGGCGCACCATTCGAACAATTGCGTCGCCAACATCCGCCCGTCCTCACGATCGAAGCGGAAGATGTAGGCGCGGCTGACCTGGGTGGCTTCGCCCAGGAGCTGCAGCAGGTGCTGGGCCGCTTGGGCGATCCGGCCCTTACCATGGGCTGCGGTGGCTTGGGCCACGGCCTGGTCCACATCCTTGGCGGTGTCGCGCACGGGCCCTGGAATGGCGCCGGTTTTGATAGAGCCTGCTGTCCCGGCCATCCTAGTCGTACTCGACTTCCCCGTGCGTCCACGTGACCTTGGGTGCTTCGAGTCCCATGTCGGCGAGGTAGTCTCGCAGCCGTTCATTGCATTCGGCGTCACTCTTGTTGCTGCCAGAGACCCAGCGGAACGTGGCGATGTCATGGGCGCCGACCCACATGGAGACGCGGCCGGGTCCTTGGCCGCTCTCGAGGTAGACGGTGTCGACGCGGACCTCGATCTTCCATTGCCCGAAGACCAGGTATCCGCCGTGGGGGGTGAGTCCGCTGGTGTCTGCGGCGGCCAGGCCGCCCAGGCGCCGGATGGCCTTGCCGCCGTTCTCTTTGTCGACGGGTGTGGTACAGGCGAAGTGGCAGTTGGCAAACAGCGCATCGGTCGCTTCTTGGCGCTCGTCGGCATCGAGGTCGGTGACGTATTGCAGGAATTCGTCGTACAGTTCGCGGGCACGCTGGGTCGTGATGCCATCGAAGTAGCCCTGGGTCTGGTAGCCATCGATGCGGAATCCTTGGCCGATGCCGGGCTCGCCTTCGGGCCCGTACCAGACGATGCTGTTGATCTTGGCACGCTCGGGGCCCCATTCGTCCAGTTCGAATCCGGGGTCCAGATGCGGGTAGTGGCCGCCATCATAATCGCGCATCGCCTCATCGATGTCGCCGCTCTTGGACGCGGCATCAAAGAGGCCTGTGACGTGGAACGCTTCGGATTCATCGAGGCGGTCGTGCAAGGGACTGGTGCAGCCCGCCATGAGAAGGACGGCCAGCACGATGAAGGTCCGCATACCCGGAACCATACTTCCAGGTTCTTGATGTTTCTGGGGTGATCTTCCACAGGTGCCGATGGCGATGGCATTTTTGCATCGTCATCGATGCAGGGGTCGTGTGCGGCCGCATCGTCTGGTTCTGGGATGAGGAGACGCAGCGTCTCATCGCCAAGTTCGATGACAAGGCGCTTGATGATCCGGCTTTGGATCGGGTGTTGGATCGCAAGCGGTTCAATGTGCCTCCGAGCAGCCACCTGCCGTTCATCGTCGGCAAGCCCGAGGGCGCGCAGGTGGAGGTGGCGCGTTGGGGGTTCCCGATCCCGCAGCGGCCCAATGGCGTCTTCAACACCCGCATCGAGTCGGCGTTCGAGTCCCCCATGTGGCGTGGGCTGATCGGCAAGCACCATGCCATCTTGCCGGTGAAGGGATTCTATGAGTGGCGCAAACCGGACAAGGTGCCGCATTTCGTGACGCGCGACGACGGCCGACCGATGCTCCTGGGTGCTGTGGCGGGTCACCGCGACGTGAAGGGCGAACAGAAGTTGTGTGCGAGCGTCGTGACGTGTGGCCCGAGTCGGCAGATGGAGCCGCTGCATGACCGGATGTCGATCATCCTCGAAGAATCGGATGCGGATGCCTGGTTGCATGCTGATGCCCAGACCACGCTGGATCTGGCGGTGCCGGCGGGGGACGTATTGAAGATCTACGCGGTGGATGATCGAGTCAATTCGACGCGGGAAGATGACGAGGGACTCATCGCGCCACGCAAGCAGCAGAGTCTGTTCTGATTCAGCGGCGGGGGATGGCCAGCAGCCATCGTTGCAGGGGCTTGCCTTCGTGGGGCCTGGATTCCCACAAGGCTTCGAAGCGTTCGATGGGGATGCATTTGCAGG
>JBFKXH010000249.1:0-2194 GCA_041638175.1 Thermoplasmatota archaeon | reverse complement strand
GGGGGATGTTGATGGGGTCGCCTTCCAAACGGTGGATGACCGCGTCGACGCTGTCGGCGTGCATGGTGCCGTAGGCCGCGTGGCCGGTCGCCATGGCCTGGAACAGGTTGTACGCCTCCTTGCCGCGCACTTCACCGACGACGATGTATTCGGGTCGCTGCCGGAGGGCATTCTTGAGCAACTGGAACATGTCGATTTGCCCGGCTTGGCGGCCGTGCTCATCGGGTGGCCCGAAGCCGTCGCGGGTGATGCCGGCGATCCAGTTGGGCTGGGGGAGTTGCAGTTCGCGGGTGTCCTCGATGCTGATGATCTTCATTTGCGGCGGAATGAATTGCAGGACGGCGTTGGTGGCGGTGGTTTTGCCGCTGGCCGTTCCGCCGGCGTAGATGGCGCTCATGCCGTGCTGGATGATCATCCAGAGATAGGCGACCATACTGGGGTCCATGGTTCCGAAACGAACCAGATCCACGGGCGTGAAGGGCACTTCCTTGAATTTGCGGATGGTGAACGTGGACCCGAAGGACGACACCTCCTTGGCCAGCGTTGCCTGCAAGCGGCTGCCGTCGCGCATGGTGGCGTCCAGAATTGGCTCCGCGATGGAGACGTGTTTTCCGGCCCGCTGGGCCAGGCGGATCACGAAGGAGTCGAGGGTTTCGTGGTCGGGGAACCGGATCGTGGTCTGCAACGACTCGTACTTGCGGTGATAGATGAACACCCGTTCGTGGGGTCCGTCGCAGGAGATGTCCTCGATCATGTTGTCGCGAATCAGGACATCGATGGGGCCTTCGCCGATGAAGTCCCGCATCACGTAGTACAGGAGGCGCTCGATGGCTTCGGCGGCCTCTTCGTCGTCATCGCTGTCGCCGAGGCGGATGGAGTAGTCGTCGATGACTTGTTCGAAGCGTTCCCGGATGTACAGGTCCAGTTCCTTGCCCTCCAGTTCGGCGGGATCGAGATCCAGCACGTCAACCAGGGTCTCCTCGATGAAATCCAGTAGCAGTTCCTCCTCGTGGGTGAGGCGGGGCTCGATGACGTGGTAGAGCAGCTCATGGGTCCGCAGATTGCGCACGAGTTGAACGTAGGCGAACGGCTCATGGATCGGGTAGACCTCGACTTCCCGGTCGTCGGGGTCGGGAACATAGAGGAGGGAGTCCTGTTCGTCCCATTCCCGTTGCTGGCGCTCCCGTTCCGATTCGTCCACGATGGCTTCGAGGATCTTGCGTCGGCGGATCTCCTGGGCCGCTGCAATTTCCTGCCTTCGGCGTTCCTCCTCGTCAAGGGCGTCGGGACGCTCGAGGGTCGCTGGTGGAAACTGGGGCAGCTTGACGACATCGGGGCGCACCGAGCGTTCGGCGATGCGGGCGCGGGCTTCGTCACCTTGGGCGCCGCGAACGCCGCGGTCGAGGCGTTCGCCGGGTGCCGCGGCCCGCGTGGATGTTTGGCCGTAGCGGCGCACTTCGTCGGATGTGGTGCCTTCCAGATCGGTCTCGGTGCCCTGCTGCACGTACTCGTCTGCGTCTTCTTCGAAGTCGTCCTCAAGCTCGTCCTCCAAGTCTTCCGTTAGGGGCTCCTGCTTGCGTTCGGGGCTTCTCTTGGATGTCTTGGATGTCTTGGATGTCTTGGAAGTCTTGGATGCCTTGGAGGCCTTGTCGGATTTCGTTGGCTTGGTCGATTTTGCCGGCTTCCTGGCCGCCTCGGGCCGGGGCGGTCGCTCGGCGCCCGTGCCAGTGCCGGTGGACTTGCGCCGGATGACGGTCTTGCGCTTGCGTTTGGGGGCATCGGCTTCGCTCACGTGGCACTCTCCAGGTAGATGCAGGCGCTTCCGGGCGTCTGGCGGTCGTCGTGTCGAACCGTCATGCGTCCCCCAATCAGGTCGGTGTCGCACAAGGTGACCGACGTGGCGGCGTCAGCTCCAAAGAGGGGGGCCGTGACGGTTTCGCCGCTTGCGGGAACCAGCACACGCACGCGGGGTGGCGATGCTTCCAGGGCGACGCGGTAGGCGCTTCCTTCGAAGGAGTCGGGCAATTCCAGGGTGCGTTGATAGGTGGCGTTGGCGCCGTGGGCTTCTGCGAAGACGGCGGCGTCAACGGCGGTGGCTGCCACGCGCTGGGCGGCTGACTGGGCTTGCAGGGTCACCACCCTTTCGCGGACCCGGGTTTCGTTTTGGGTGAACCCGTAGAAGCCGATCATCAGC
>JBFKXH010000248.1:0-2259 GCA_041638175.1 Thermoplasmatota archaeon | reverse complement strand
GATTGCGCCGAGGCCGCGGGAACGGCCATCATGGCGAAGGCAGCGACGACCAGGCAGGCCATCAGCTTGTTGTTGTTCATTTTATTATCTCCTTTGTTGCCCAAGCTCCTTTCTGCACTCAGATCCCACCGGGATCGAAAGCGCAGCGGCCGGTCTCGTAAGAGCCCTGGCTTGGACTTAATCTCGCCGTTAGATACAGGTCGTATTTAAACGCCACCAAACACCACGTGAACGGTCTTGGCCTCTTTTCAGGAGAAAATGCGGCGTTTTTGCAAAACAACGTCCGCTGCATTGTCAGGCAAACAAACGTGCATCAGCACGCCCCGATCCGCGTCCACGGGACCGGCTCGAACGTGCCCATGGCGTAGGCCTGCACGGTCCAGATGGCCGCGAACACCAGTAAGGCCACGGCGACGGTGACGCCGAACGCTTTGGCGTCGCGGCCCAGTTCTTGGGTGACGGCCCCCAGCGCGAGGGCGAAGATGGGCAGCATGAGCGCCGGTGTCGGGGCGAACAACGCCAGCGAAGCCAACCAGAGTCCGCGGCTCTGTACCCGGTTGAGGGGCTCAGGCAATCGTACCTGGATCCGACCCGGTAGTCGCTGCAGCCGGAATTGGCGCAACACATGGACCGATGTGATCACGAAGAGGTACACGAGCGCCCCCAGGCCGGCGAACCATGTGACCGGGTTGGCGACCGCACTGTACCCGCCCAGATCGACGGCCCCCACCATGAAGAGCGCGTCGAGCCGGCCAGCCTGGAAGCAACCATGGTCCAGGCTGCTGGCACCCAGGATCCCAAAGAGCGCGCCGATGGCAGGGATCACGACCGCTTGCAAGCCGCTTTCCATGGCGTGTTGGGGCGCGGCATAGATATGGCCGCGTGCCAGCAAGAGCACCGCCAACGGCAGGCTCCAGAGCATGAGCCAAGGTTCGAGCAGGGCAGCGAAGCTGAAGGCCGCTGCACCCCACCACTGGGCTCGACGATCGGAGGAAAGAAACAGCGCCAACGCGAGCATGGCCCCGGCAGTGGATGGGGCGACGGGTGTGGCAAAGTGGCCGTGGATCCAGGCGCCAGGGTCGACGGCGACCAGGCCGGCGGCCAGAAGCGCGATCCCGTCACTGTGCAATAGACGGCGACCTGCGACGGCGGTCGAGAAGACCAGCAGGCCAAGCGAAAGGGCGCTCAGGACCCGGGCGTTGCTGGCATCCATGGAGGCCAGCAAGGCTTGCAGGAAACCGTCGGTCTCCAGGTATTCGGTCTCGGCCGCCACCCGCCCCGAGGGGGTCCCGGAGACCGCGACGGCCGCGGCGACCACGACCACCGTGAGCGCCAAGACGGTGGCGATCCACCAGCCGGGAGCGCGGGTCGTTAGCCGTTCCTGGGCGATCCAGGAACCGGGCCCGGGCTGCCGTGGATCGTCGGATCCATAGGCTGCCGCGTCCTTGTCGCCCGTCACTCGACCCGACCGACCGGTCCGTCCGCCTTGAACCTATCTTTGTGCTTTTCGCCCACGCGCGCACGCGAAGAAAAAGCGGAGATTTGATAGGGAGAAAATGACGCAAAATCACGGCTGGTTATATTCGATGGGGGCAAATTTGCGAAGGTCCTAAATAGTACGAGGTTTCCTCGGAGCATCACAGACCCTGGACAATGCTTTTAGCGAAGGCCAGGGCGCGGAGTTGATTCCAACATGGTGGAAAAAAAGAAGGACAAGGTCGAAGAAATCACGACCTGCCCCGAATGTGGCTCTGACCACATCCAATCTGACTACGAACGCGGCGAAATGGTCTGCGAGACCTGTGGCCTCGTTCTCGATGACGCGTTCATCGACCAAGGCCCCGAATGGCGTGCCTTCGACAGCGAGCAGCGCGAGAAGCGCGCCCGTGTCGGTGCCCCCATGACCTACACGATCCACGACAAGGGTCTCTCCACCATGATCGGCTGGAAGAACAAGGACAGCTACGGCAAGTCCATCCCGACCCGCAACCGTGCGCAACTGTACCGCCTGCGCAAGTGGCAGCGCCGCATCCGTGTCAGCAACGCCACGGAACGCAACCTCGCCTTCGCCTTGAGCGAACTGGACCGCATGGCCTCCGGCATGGGTCTGCCGCGCAACGTACGTGAAACGGCCGCCATGGTCTACCGACGCGCCGTCACCAAGAACCTGATCCGCGGACGCAGCATCGAAGGTGTCGCCGCCGCCGCCCTCTACGCGGCCTGCCGCCAATGCGACGTCCCCCGGACGCTCGATGAGAT
>JBFKXH010000247.1:0-2273 GCA_041638175.1 Thermoplasmatota archaeon | reverse complement strand
CGATCCCTGACCTGTCCGGTTACATCACCGAGGGTCAGATCGTCATCAGTCGTGAGCTGCACCGCAAGGGCATCTACCCGCCGATCAACGTCCTGCCGTCCCTGAGTCGGCTGATGAACGCCGGTATCGGCGGCGAGAAGACCCGCGACGACCACAAGAAGGTCAGTGACCAGTGCTACGCCCTGTACGCCGAAGGTCGTGACCTGCGCGGTCTCGTGGCAATCGTCGGGAAGGACGCCCTGAGCGCCCGTGACCTGCAGATCCTGGAGTTCGCGGACCGCTTCGAGAACGCCTACGTGCGCCAAGGCCACGACGAGGACCGCTCCATCGAGGACACCCTCGATGTGGCCTGGGACCTCCTGGCCGAGGTCGACGAGGGCATCTTGACCCGTATCGACCGCGAGACCCTCGAAGCCTGGCACCCGAAGCACCGCAACTGAGCGCGGCGAGATCGGTCGGTGCTGCGGCCCCCTTTTCCTTCCTTTTCCTTGCACATCTTTATGCCGCTGTGGCCATCTTCTACTCCGTGTTTCGGCCGGTGACGTACTATGCGATCAGCATGGCTGTGCTGGCCCTTGCGTTGGCGGTGGCGATCGTCTTGACGGCACCGCGTAGGCGCATGAATCGTGCTGCCGGGGTCCTCTTGATCATCTCGGCCGTGCTCCAAGTGGCATCCACGCTCCGGCATGAACCCGCCGTGAGCCTCGAACTGCGCTACGCCCTTGCGGGACTGTTCTTCTTCTGCGCGGCCACCTCGGGTGGCACGTATTTGCTGGTACTGAGTCAGTTGCCCGGCCCCTTCACTCGATGGCTGACGTGGGGCCGTGCGGTGGCGGCTCTGGTGTCCCTGGCGGTGCTGGCTGGGGCCGCCCTGGTAATGCTCCCGGATCGGGTCCATGAGGATGCGGGAGCTGTCCGGAACGAGATGATGGCATTCCCGGCCACGTTCGGCCTTCTCGTCTCCGTCTACGGTCTTATCGCGGCGATCTCCGCTTGGCGCCGTGCTGAACATGAAACCACGAGGCAGCAGGCGGCGGCGTTCATGTTCGCGTTCGGAGGCCGTGATGCGATCATCGCGATGGCACTCATCGTGAATCTTCTGTACGTGGCCACGGGGGATTTTGGCATCGTCAACGATGCGCAGGCCTACGGGGGGTTCGCCAACAGCCTGCCCAATCTAGCGGAATTGATCTTCTTGCCATTGCTTGCCTACGGTATCCTTCGGGCGCAGCTCTTCGACTTTGACAACCGGGTGCTTCTGACCGCATCCGGCGCCCTCGCGTTCTTGGTCTTGATCAGCGTGTTCGTGGTGGTCACTGAGACCATTGAAGCGTCGATCGCGCGAGGTTCGCAGACCATCGCCGTGCTCTCGGCGGTGGTTCTTGCGTTGACGTTCAGGCCGCTACAGAATTTCTGTGAAGGCAGGCTGCGGCGCCGATTCCCGAACGCCAGGCCTTTGCAGGCCATGCCGAAAGCGGACCGTGAAGCCGCGTTCGCCCGGCAGGTGGTGCTTGCCTATCAAGACGATGTCGTGACCCGTGCGGAGGCGCGGATGCTCGAAGACCTGGCGGTCCAACTGGGGATCCCCGAGCAACGCCGGCATGTTCTGGAGAAGCGGCACGCGACCCGGGCGACTTAACCGCAGGCGGCCTTTGGAAACTCGTGGCGAACCTGCACATCAAGGTCCCGATCCACCGCGGCGCGGAGACGTTCAGCTTCTTCTCCCATGCGTTGGGGGTGGTCGCCGCCATCGTGGGACTGGTCTGGCTCGTGATCAAGGCCGATTCGACCCTCATGAAGGCGGGCTTCGCCATCTACGGCGGGACGCTCATCGTCCTGTTCTCAAGCAGCACGGCCCACCACGCCGTGCAGACTGCGGCCGGGCACGAGCGAAGTGGCATCATGCGCCGGTTGGATCACGTGGCGATCTACTTGTTCATCGCAGGCACCTACACGCCGGTCTGTTTGGCCATCGGCGGTGCCTGGGGCATCTCGATCCTCAGCGTGGTGTGGGGCGTCGGTCTCATCGGCATCCTGCTGAAGTTGTTCGCGCCGTTCACGCCGCGCTGGCTCACCGTGGCCCTCTACATCGCCATGGGTTGGATCGCTGGCGTGGCGGTCAAGCCCATGTTGGAGACCTTTGCATGGCAGGGCCTTCTTTGGCTGCTGGCCGGGGGCATCGTCTACACCTTGGGCGCCGTGGGGTATGCGATGAAGAAGCCGGACCTGTGGCCCAAAGTGGTCGGGTTCCATGGCGTATGGCATGTCATGGT
>JBFKXH010000246.1:0-2424 GCA_041638175.1 Thermoplasmatota archaeon | reverse complement strand
GCTCATCGGCGACGAAGCCATGGCGCCCTGCACGCCGTACGGCATTTTGCTCCTTCTCGACCAAGCCGGCATTCAATTGCGCGGCGCCGAAGTGGTCATCGTGAACCACTCCAACATCGTGGGCAAGCCGCTGGCTGCCATGTGCATCAACCGGGACGCGACCGTGACCGTCTGCCACAAGCACACCCGGGATCTGAAGGCGCATACCGAGCGCGCGGACGTGCTCGTCACCGGCACAGGCGTTCCAGGTCTCATCACCGCCGACCACGTCAAGGAAGGCGCCGTCGTGGTGGATGTATCCATGAACCGCGATGCCGACGGGAACCTTTGTGGCGATTGTACGCCGGAGGTCTGGGACAAGGCCGCTTGGGTCACACCCGTGCCGGGGGGCGTCGGGCCCATGACCATCAGCGTTCTCCTGGCGAACACCGTGCGCAGTTTCCGCCGCAAGGTGGGGCTTCTGCCGGCCCCGTAGCCTTGTGCCCCCTTTGGCCGCGCGGCCAAAGCAGAACAGGTAAACCGGCCGGGCTTCGAATCTTTTCTTATGATCCGGACCATGATGGTCGTATTGGCGCTCGCCCTGGCAGGTTGTGCGTCCGATTCGGGCGATGAGGAAGGGACCGACGGGTCGTCAGGGGGCAGCATGGAGACCAGTGCTGACCCGATGATCACCGTATTCGATGACCCCGAGGCAGGCCCGATCCTGACCTCGGGCGGCAAGACCCTGTACGTCTTTGCCCTCGACATCGATGAGAACAGCAACTGCCATGCAGGCTGCGCAGAAGTCTGGCCGCCCCTTTCTGGTAGCGACCCAGGGGGCGACGCCAGTGGATCCTTTGGCACCGCGATGCGGATCGACGGGATCACGCAAGTGACCTACGACGGCCAACCGCTCTACTTCTACCAGTTCGACACCGAGCAAGGCGACACCCTTGGCCATGGGGTCAACGGGGTCTGGTTCGTCGCCACGCCGTAGATCAAGCCGAGCGCAGCAACGCGTCGAGCCCGCCTTGGGCCTCCAGGGCGTATAGGTCGTCGCAGCCGCCCACATGGGTGCCGTGGATGAAGATCTGGGGCACCGTCATGCGGCCGCCACTACGTTCGACCATGGTGTCACGCGCCCCGTCGATCTCTTCGATGTTGATCTCCTCGACCGTGGCCCCCTTTTTGGAGAGCAGGGCCTTTGCACGCACACAGTACGGGCACCAGCTGGTCGTGTACATCTCGATCGCCATGGATGCGGCCCAGTCCTGCCGGCAAAAAACGGTTGCCGCGCGGGCACGCGTCGGGAGCGCGCCAGAATGGCGGCCCGTAGGGGCTCCAGGGTGGCCAAGTGTCCAGAAACTTGAAATGACGCGGTCAAAGTCGCCGCTTACCATGCGCGTACTCATGCTTACCATGACCTTGGCTGCAGTGGCCCTTGCCGGCTGCAGCGACGACCCGATCACGGGCGACTTCCAGAGCGAGGGTTCGAGCCTCACCATCGATGGCCACGTCCACAGTGGGGCGTTCGTCAGCTTCAACGACCCCACGTCCCAAGTGGGCGGACCTGCGGACCAGGAATGCCTGGCCGACGGCGCCCCGCCACAGGCCGACCCGGCGGTCGGCAACTACCGTTGCACCCAGGCGTCGACCGAGTTCAACTACATGTTCCTGCAGCTGCCTGACATCGGCGGCTTCGGATGGACCATGGCGTTCGCCGACTCGACGGGCACCAACCCGATGGGGACCGCCTCGGCGCTCACCGACAACGGGGACGGCACCTGGGCCTGGAACTACACCAGCGACGTCAACGAGAAGGACATGTTCGACAGCGTCGTCCTGATGATGGACGGCACGGTCGCCGCCACCAGTGGCATCGAAGGCTCCTCGGCCCTGGCCATCGTCGATGACCTGCAAGGGATCACCTTCACCGGCGACTACGAGAACAAAGAACTCACCCTGACCGTCGAAGGCATCGGCGAGATCAACGGGTTCACGTACACCGCGTGGCTGGTCACCGTCGATGACGCCGGCGTCAAGACCCACGGCGAGAGCTTCAGTGTCACCGACGGCGAGAACACGTTCACGGCGACGCAGAACATCGACAAGTACCAAGAGGTCCACATCCACGTGACCGGTACCCAGATGAACGTCGCCGTCGGCGCCTTGTAAGAGCGATCGACCCTCCTTTTCCTTCCTTTTCCTTTCGCGCCCTCCTATGGGCCCCCGCAACGGTCATATATTGGACCCATGTCGGCCGCCTTGTCCTCGCCGAGCGGCGCTTGCGCCGCGTCGGAGTCCGGAACGCTTGGCGGCTGGCCCGGAATCCCGGCGGAACGAACAATCCGCACAGGAGACATACATATGGCAACCGGAATCAACGCAGCCCGGAAGCTCAAGGGGGACCGCCAAAAGTTCCGCTGGAGCGACCGTTACTACAAG
>JBFKXH010000245.1:0-2449 GCA_041638175.1 Thermoplasmatota archaeon | reverse complement strand
CTGGATCGTCGCTTCGTCCGTCCAGGGGATGCCATCGTCCATGACCAGGGGGCCATCACCAGACCCGACATCGAGCCCGGCGCCGCGCAGGCCGGTCGTCAGCCCCGCGCCCAGGTCCGGGGTCGATGCCGGGGCCCCGTAGGTGGTGACCTCGAAATCCTGCAGGATCGCCCCCGCGTTGCCGGTCCTGATGCTGACGGCCCGTAGTTCGCCGGGCGTCCCTGGCCGGCGTTCGCCTTCGCTTTGCCTGATCGATTCATCCAATTCGCCGCCGCGCCATCGAAGCTCATAGACCTCCAGATCGGGGTAGAGTCGGAACCGGACCCCGTGTGGCACTTCCTGTTCGCCATACGGTGCCTTTGCGATCCACGTCACGTCCACCTCTCCCTGTTCTGCCGCCTGCAACGATGAGAACCGGACCGTGATGTCCGCTTCGGTGGTGCTCACAGGCTCTAGCAGCACCTGGATGACGTCCAGCACTTGGGCATCGCCGCTGTCGTCTTCGATGACCACCTGGCCCGCGGCGGTCGGCAAGAGAAGGACCAGCATCCAAGCGTGACGCACAGCGCTTCCAGCCTCCCAAAAGGTATCACCTTTGCTGGCGGTTGGTTCTTCCGCCGGCCCTGGCTGGGTGGCTTGTGCGCATCCTCCTGGCCGAAGCCGAACTCGAGCGTGTCCCCGCAGAGATCCAAGACCACCCCGTGGTGCGCAAGCATGCCAAGGGCCTCGGCAGGAAACCCGGCCAACTCCTTCTGGACCAGAACCATCACCGGCAAGCCTGCCTACGCCTCGAAGACGGAGAACGTCGTGGCCGGCCAGACATCGTGCACTACACGCTCCTGGCTTTGCTTGAAAGCCCCCTTTGCAAGGAAGGCAAACTCGAAGTGGCGATCCACACACGACAAGGCGCTTTGATCCGCATCCGGCCGGACACCCGTTTGCCGCGAGGCGAAGTGCGGTTCCAAGGCTTGATGGCCAAGGTCCTGGCTGAAGGCGCAAGCCAGGACAAGGACCCGCTTCTCTGGGTCGAAGGTACGTTCACACCGCAAGAGGTGCTGGCCCGGTTCGCCGAGGGCCCAGTGACCCGCCTTGACGAGCGCGGTGACGCATGGGCGCCCACGACGGAGGGGACGCTCGTCCTCGGCGCGTACCCGTCGGGGGACTTTTCGGCCGCCTGGCAGGAAGCCGTTCCGGCCTCCGCTCGTGTCTTCGATCAGCCGTTGAACGCGTGGGCGGTCGCAGCCGACGTGGTGGCCCGAGCGCGCCTATAGGACCATCCGGGCCTTGATCAACACCATGACCAGCCAGGTCCCGTCGACCATCGCGGCGACCCGTTGCGGGATGCCGACGACCGTGTTCATGCCGGTGAATCCGGTCCAGGCCAGGAGAGCCAGCGACACCACGGCCACGACGCCGAGGACCCACGAAATGATGCCCAGCGTCTGCCACCCGGGTTCGTTGTAGAAGGCCCAGCCGTACACGAACATCATGATGGCCAAGAGCACGAAGACCGGGACCGCAGCAGACCAATGGACGATGCCGATGGTGGTGGTCTCGACTTCATCGGCCGGAAAGACCGCGACGATGATGGAGCAAAGCGCGATGATCGCCACCATGGCGAGTCCCGCCCGGGTCGCCCGGCTCGGCGTCAACGCATTCCAGAGGGACCAGCCGAAGGCCAGGGCGCCGACGATGAAGAAGCCGATCCCGGTGGGGAAGAGCCAACCGTAGGGCCGCAGCGCGAATTGGCTCAGGTACGCGGGCATTTCGAAAAGGAAGGTCCCCATGATGTGCAAGGCGACGAGGATGCTGGCAAAGACCCCAAGGCCGAACAGGCCGAAAGTCGCAGGGTTCGGGCGCCGGACGACGTACACAAGACGGGATGTCCCGTCCTGCCCACATGGCCATCATTGCAAACGGGTGGAACGCCGTGAATCGGGTGGAACGCGACCGAAAAAACGCCGCATTTTCGGCCCCCTTCAGAGCTGCTGCTTTTCGATGGCCGCGTTCTTCAGGAAAACGTGGGCATGCCCGCAGGCAAGGCAATCAAAACTGACCCGTGCCATCCACGTGCCAAAATGGGCAAAGCCGGCCTGACTGAAGCGCTCGTGCCCACAATGGGCACAGGAAAGCGTCTTGCCGAGGACTGCCACGCGGTAGACGCGGGCCATCAGGCCTTGGCCTTGATCCGCTTCATGGTGAAGAGAGACTCACGCTCCATCTCCTCCAGGCGCAGCGCGATGAACGTCTTGATCTCTTCAAGCTCGGGGAGGACCTTGAACTCCAAGGCGTTGACCCGGCGCTTGGTCTTCTCGACCAAAGCCTCGTAGCCTTCGACCGCTTCGTCGATCGCCGGACTGGTGCCGACGATGCCGTAGCCGCGCTCCTGCAGGTCGCGGCGCACGTTGTTCGCGTCGATCTTGGGCACCTTCACGCCCATGATGTTGTG
>JBFKXH010000244.1:0-2505 GCA_041638175.1 Thermoplasmatota archaeon | reverse complement strand
CACCGGGAAACTGATCGTCTGGCCTTGCGACAGTGGCGCGTCCGTCCGTTGCGTCTTGAATTCCTCGGTCCCCGTCAAGAACGACGCCTTGTACTGGGGGATTACCGGCTCCTCTTCGGGCAGGATATCGACGAGCATCACGCTGCCTACAAGCAGGGCCACGCCCAAGAAGCCGATGATGCCATCACGCAGGCGTCCCTTCTTCTTGTCCGGGCCGGTGCGGATGACGACGACCTGACGTTCGCTCACGAAGCGTGACTCCCCTGGGCCTTGAAAGGCTTACAGGTGCTTCTTCAGGGCAGCTTCCAGGGCCGGCTTGGGCAGCGCGCCGACCAATTGGTCCACCGCTTGGCCGTCTTTGTAGATCATCATGGTGGGGATGCTCATGATGCCCTGAGCGCCAGCCGTGGCCTGGTTCTCGTCTGTGTTGATCTTGCCGAACTTCACGTCGGTCATCTCACCGCTCAGTTCGTCGATGATCGGGCCGACGCGCTTGCACGGGCCACACCAGGGAGCCCAGAAATCCACGAGGACCACGCCCTCCTGGGCGGTGAACTGTTCAAAGTCGGCGTCGGTGACGGTTGCCACGCTCATGAATGTCGATGGATGCATCCCGGCAAAAAAGGGCTCGGTCCGAGCAACCGCCCCATGGGCCGGCGCAATGGAGCGATTCCTTGATACCGGGGTGTTGCGGTCGCCGGTCGTTGGCGCTTCAATACTTGACCGAGCCATGGGCCGAAGAAGCCCTCGCCGCCGTCGAATCGGACGAAGCGGTGGCCAAAGCGGTCAAGGGGCTCAAGCTCAGCATCCTGACGATCGTCTTGCAAGCACCTCCCGACCGGTACGGGTTCGTGTATGCCGCCTTCGACGGGCGAGGCCTTTCTGAGTACCGGGTCGGCTACGATTACGATAGTGTCACGAACAACATCGAAGAGCCGACGTTCGTGGTGTCCGGGCCCTACGAGGTGTTCGCCCAGATCCAGCGGGGTGACCTGACAGAGCGCCGCGCTCTGCTGACCGGAAAACTGCACTTGACCGGGTCGCTGATCAAGGCGCTGCGGCACATGTCGGCCATGGAGACCATCACGCGGGCCATCAACAAGGTGGAGTGCGAGGTCTAATCGATCAGGATGCGGCCCTTGCGGGTCACGTTCACCGACCCGTTGATGCCTAACAGGGCCGCCGCTTCTTGGCTCTGCATTCCAAGGCACCGCTGCAGATCGCGGCTGCTCAACGTGCTGACCGCTTTGGCCACATGGCCGTCGCACGCGATGTCCACGACGGATTCCACGCCGAATTCGCCATCCACACCCGTGATGCCGGCGGGCAGCAGGTGCTTGCCTTCTCGAAGGGCAGCTGCAGCGCCTGCATCCACGTGGATCGTGCCTTCGCCACGCGCGGCCTGCAGCCACCGGCGCACCCCGTCGTGGCGACCGACGGCCGGGAAGTGGGTGCCGCTTCCGTCAAGCAGTCGCCGCACCGGTTCCTCGTGCCGCCCATAGCCGATGACCACCGGGACGCCTGCGTCCATGAGTTGCTTGGCGGATTCCAGTTTGCTGCGCATGCCACCTCGGCCACGCTTACCGGCCTTGCCGGTCATGGCGAGGACAGCATCGTCGATGGCGTCGACTTTGTCGATGAACTTGGCATCGTCTTCGTGCGGCGGCCGGTCGTAGAGCCCCTCCACGTCGCTGAGGATGACGTACTGGTCCGCTTCGACCTTGGCGGCGATCAAGGCCCCGAGCCGGTCGTTGTCCGTGAACGCAGCGTCGATCTCCTCGACCGACACGGCGTCGTTCTCATTGAGAATCGGGACCACCCCTTGTCGAAGCAGGGTCTCGAGGCAGTCATGCAGATGGACGTACCGGCGCCGTACCTGGAACGTCTCCGATGTGACCAACAATTGGGCGACCTGCGTCTTGTGCCGGGCCATCCCCTTTTCCCATGCCGCCATCAGCCGGTGTTGTCCCACGGCGGCGCACGCTTGGCGCATGGGAATGTCAAGGGGTGTTTCCGGAAGCCGCAGGGCGGCGCGGCCGAAGCCGATGGCCCCGCTGCTGATCACCAGGACCTGGTGCCCGTTGCTGCGAAGGTGATGGAACTCGTCGGCCAATGTGTTGATCAGGTCTTGGTCGGGCAGACCGTCTCCGTCGCAGAGGGTGTTGGTGCCGAGTTTGACGACGAGCCGCTTCATGGCCAGCCAACAAAAGGCGCTCCGGGTTCATGAAGGAACGCCTTGCTCCTGGCGGAGACGGTGTCCCCATGGCCTTCAAGGATCCATCGCGTCGTCACCAGTCCCTCCAGGCCCACCGGTCCTCGCGCATGCAGCTTGCCGGTGCTGATGCCCACTTCTGCCCCCAGGCCGTAGCGGTAGCCATCCGCGAACCGGGTGCTGGCGTTGACGTAGACGCCCGCAGCATCCACGCCGGCCACGAACCGCTGTTTTGCCTCGTCGCTTTGGGTGATGATGCATTCCGTGTGCTTGCTTCCATGGGTCTGGATGTG
>JBFKXH010000243.1:0-2517 GCA_041638175.1 Thermoplasmatota archaeon | reverse complement strand
TCCATCATGAAGAGGATCTGTTGCACGACGCGGAAGACCTCCTGGCCGAGGCCGAGGCCCATGAGGCGGAGGTGGCAGGTGCCAATGCAACCGTGCGTGAGGAAGCGCGCAACGCGACCCTGGCAGCCCAGGAGCAGCTCCTGGACGCGGAACACCACTATGGTGGCTACTTGGCCAAGAACAAGGTCCAGCTTGGTGCCATCGAGGTGCTCGGCGTGCTGGCCACGATCGGTGTGATCCTGCTGCTGTTCGAGGTCGGTCTGGAATCCGACGTCAAGGAACTGGCCCGGGTCGGCAAATCCAGCCTCTACGTGGCCATCATCGGTGTGGTGGCAAGCTTCGCCATCGGCTACGGATTCAGCGCGGCACTCACCAATTTCTGGCCAACATGGCAAACCGCGAATGAAGCGCTTGGTAACAACCTGCTCCACTTGTTCGTCGGCGCCACGTTGACCGCCACGAGCGTGGGCATCACGGCTCGCGTATTGGGCGACATGGGGCGCCTGAACACGAACGAGACCAAGATCATCCTCGGCGCGGCGGTCATCGATGACATCGCCGGCTTGATCATTCTGGCCATCGTGGCCGCCCTGGTGGCAGCCGCTGCCGCGGGTACGTCGGTAGACACCCTGGCGCTGGTCATCATCGCGGGCAAATCGATCGGGTTCTTGGTGGTCAGCCTGATCGTCGGCCTGAAGTTCATTCCCAAGGCGTATGATAGCGCCGTGGAACGGTTCCAGGTCAGCGGCATCCATGTGGCCTTGGCGATCGTCTTTGCCTTGCTCATGGCCTACCTGGCGACCGTGTTCGGCCTGGCAGACATCGTCGGGGCCTTCGCAGGTGGCTTGATCCTTGCCCAGACCAAACACGCCCACAAGATCTTCGAAGACCTTCGACCCATCGCAGCCATCTTCGTGAGTTTCTTCTTCGTCACCCTCGGCATGCGTGTCGATCTGACGGCGATGGAAGGAAACACGGTGGCGGTCATCGCCATCGGCATCGTGCTGACGCTGCTGGCCATGGGCGCCAAATTGGCCTGCGGTTGGGGTGTCACGAAGGACGCCAAGGCCAGCAAGCTGGTGGTCGGCGTCGGCATGTCACCGCGTGGTGAAGTGGGCTTGATCTTTGCCAGCCTCGGCTTGGCGACCGGACTCATCACCAACTGGCAATACACTGCGGTGATCATCGTCGTGATGCTGACCACCTTCATCACGCCCATCTGGCTCAAGAAGCTCCAGGACCGGTTCGTCGGGGAAGGCCCGCCGGGTCCAGGAAGCCAGCGGCGGGAGGACCTGAGCCACATCCTGGAGGCTTGATGCCGCACCTGACAAGCCTGGAGGACTTGTCGGGCGACGAGCTGGCAGATCTCTTGCGCGCCGCAGAGGCCTTCAAGAAAGCCCCCCCGGGCCAGCTTCTGGACGGGCGCCTCGTGGTGAGTGCGTTCTACGAGCCGAGCACCCGCACGCGCCTTTCGTTCGAAGCGGCAGCCCTGCGGCTCGGTGCCAAGACCCTGGGTTTTGCCGACCAGGCCAGCACGAGTGCTGCCAAGGGCGAGTCCTTGGAGGATTCGATCCGCGTGTTGGGAGGATACGGTGATGCGATCGTGCTTCGCCACCCCGACACAGGTGCGGCCAAGCGGGCTGCAGAGGTCTCGGGCGTTCCGATCCTGAACGCAGGCGACGGACGTGGAGAACACCCGACCCAGGCGTTGCTGGATGTCATGACCATGACCGAATCCCTTGGCACGCTCGAAGGCAAACACGTGGTGCTCGTGGGCGACCTGGCCAATGGCCGGACCGCCCATTCCCTGGCCCCACTCTTGGCGACCTTGGGCGCCCAGGTCAGCCAAGCACCCGCTGCGGGTCTCGCCATGGAAGGGGTGCCGACCATGGGCCTCGAAGAGGCGGCCCGCGGCGCGGATGTGCTCTACATGACGCGCATCCAACGCGAGCGGATGGCTGCCGACGCGGATCCGTTGACCCTCGACCCGTCGTGGTTGGGCAGCAAGGGCCCATTGATCATGCATCCACTGCCTCGCCTGGCCGAGATCCCGCGCAGCATCGACACGCTGCCGACGGCCAAGTACTTTGAACAAGCCCAGAATGGCGTGCCTACCCGCATGGCGGTGCTCGCCTGGGCCCTTGGAGAACTTCCATGATCGAATTCAAGATCGTCCCGATCCGCAACGGCTCCGTCCTTGACCACATCCAAGCTGGAACGTCGGTCCAGATCCTGTCCGCCCTCGGCTTGCCGGCCCCCGGGTCGTCCAAGGTCGTGAGTGTATCCATGAACCTCCCCAGCGGCCGCGGCGGCCTCAAGGATGTGCTCAAATTCGAGGACATGGACCTGAGCGATGAGGAGCTTCAGACCATCCAGAGCTTGTCGAAGACCGGGACCTACGTGGTCATCCGGAACTACGAAGTCCACAGCAAATCATCGTGGTAGCCGTCGCTGGACGGAAGTGAGAAAAAAGGAAGGGGCTGGCCTCACAAGGAGGGGATGGGATGCACTCAAAGG
>JBFKXH010000242.1:0-2554 GCA_041638175.1 Thermoplasmatota archaeon | reverse complement strand
GTGCCCTCCCAGTTGTCGATGAAACGCATCAGTTCGTTCTCGAGTTGGTTGTCGATGTTGTCGCCGGTGTTGATGACGAAATCCACGGCGTCGAGGGCGTGGACGGCATTGATCTGCTCGATCATGCTGTTGAGCATCTCGTCCGTGAATTCCTCATGGGCCCGCTGGGCGCCCTCGAATTCATCGTACAGGGGGTCGAACGTCTCGACGCGCAACGGGGCGGGAGCGTCATCGTCGATGATGTGGGCATCGCTGACTTGGATGAACCGAAGCACGCGCTCGGCGCTGCTTAGGTCGCCGGCCTCTGCCAGGTCGGTGCGGTGCAGGAATTCTTCGAAAGTCGGTTGGGTCGTCGGCTGGAATTGGGCGGAAGCCCCTCCAAGGACCAGGGCGGCCATCAAGGCCACGGCCACGGACGCACGCATGGGGCCCCAGCAGAGGTCCGGCTTACAACCTTTGTTGCCATGTTGCACAACCCCCCAAGGGGCCGCCACGCGGACGCGGAGCCGGCTGACAAGCATGAAATATGGTGGCTTGGCTGGCTACCACTTAGAGACCCCATGGAGGCATCGCGTACCACCGGAATCATCCTACTGTCCTTGGCCTTGGTCCTGGGCACTATCTCCATGTTCATGGAGACCGGAGAAGCATTCGTCAAGACCACCAGCGATCTTGGTGAATCGACCTACACCGAGGAATATTCCTTCTGGGCGCTGGGCACGGAGATTGATCCGTTCACGGGCGACCAGGTAGAATCCAGCGACGGTTGGTACGACAGCGCCTTCGACGGCACGGGCGGCATCACATTCCTGCGCCTGGCACCGATCGCGCTCACCGTGGGCTTGGTCTTCGTTGCGGTCGCACTGTTGTTGACCATCGTGCCACGCACGGGCCAGGGCATCAGCGGCGGCGTCTTGGCGGCCATCGGCTTCGTGGACATTCTCGCGGCCGGGCTTCTGCATGGTACGGGCGCCACACTGCGCGCGACCCAAGAGTTCGGACGCCCCGATGCCATCATCGCGCAATGGAATGCCTACCTCTACGCGTTCGTCGCCCTGCTGGTCTTGGCGGCCGGGCTGGTAGGCATGCGCCGCGGCCACGTACACCGTCACGAGGAAGATCACCAATGGGACGAGGCGTTTGCAAGCAGCATCGACGAGGAGGGTCTCCAGCACCTGATGTGCCCGGATTGCCACCACATCGAGCGTGCGCCCTTCGGAAGCGTCCCCCAGTGCAGCAACTGCGGGTTCTCATCCCGTCAGACGGCCTGATTCGACCAGGATGCACCGGTCGACGACCACTTCCATGCCGCCATCCAAGGCGCGCTGGATCGCTTCGTCATGGACGACACCGAGCTGACACCATAGCCAAGTCGCTTTGACCGCCATCGCTTCGGAGACCACGGCAGGCAGATGCTCGGGCGCCCGAAAGACGTCCACCACATCAGGAGGGGTGCCCCAATGGGCCGCAGCGGAAGCCAGATCCGGAACGCACGCGACGCCGAGCACCTCGTCGGCGACCGGGTTGATCGGCAGGACATCATGGCCCTGCCCCTGAAGGTACGCGAAGATGCGGTGGCTTGCGCGATCCGGATTGGGCGACGCGCCGACGACGGCGATCTTGCGTGGCGCACCGAGCAGGGCGCGCATCGCTTCATCATCATGGGTCCGGTCCATGGACGTGCATCGGATGCACCGGAAATGACCTTCGCCTCATCCAAACCGTCTTGAACCCGGCCTTCGGTCGGCCCGTGATGGTCCAGGTCACCACCCCTTCGTTCGAAGGCAAAGAGCTCACATTCACGATCGCCGTCGGCCTTGCATTGGTCGGATGCATCCTCGCCGCCGTCGCGACAGGGATCACCTGGGCCAGCGGGGAGGCCGATGGAGAAGCGGGCAATTACAAGGCGTCTGAGTTGGATGTCGAGACAGGGTTCGGAACGTTCTCATTCGATTACTCTGAAGCAGTGTTTGATGACACCGACGGCGTAGGCCTGCTCCGCGCGGGCGGCCCTCTCTTGATCACGGGCGTGGTACTCGGCTTCGTCTCCATGGCCGCCATGACCACGAGCCTGTTCATCCGTGGCATCAACCTCCCCCTGTGGAGCAGCCTCGGGATGGCCCTGGCGACCTTGTTCTTCATCCTGGCGACCATCCTGTTGCCCATCGGTATCGACCAGAACTCGGCCGATGCCCCGAACGGCATCAGCTGGGTCGGCGGCCTGTACGTTGCTGTCTTCGGTACCGCCATGGCCATCGCGGCCACTGCCCTGGGTGTCCTGAACCGTGGCATCGACGGGTGAGTGGAGCCTTGACGACGGCCGCGAGGCCGACGTCGAGATGGTCCCGTACGAGCCCTGGGTCTTCGAGTGGACACCGGGCGTCCGGGACGTCATCATCGCCACCACCCTGCTTCTGCTTGCCCCGATCCTGACGTTCATCGCGGCCGACATCACGTGGGCTGAGACCAGCCGGGAGGGAGGCGAAATGATGCTTGATCGTGGCGGCATCACGGTCACAAGCGGTGGCATCGGCGGAGGCCTGGACTGGGGCAG
>JBFKXH010000241.1:0-2554 GCA_041638175.1 Thermoplasmatota archaeon | reverse complement strand
GCCAAGAGGACCACGAACGCGTCCGTGCTTTCGCCGACCTGCCGGGCGCGGAACTCGACCCATCGATGTTCGCCCGTGGCGATCGTGGCAAACGCGCCGGGCTCGGCGGCAGCTTCCAGCAATTCGGCCAACTCAGCCGCCGCGTCGGGCGCGAGCACCGCGTCAAGTGGCTCTCCATCCTGGGTGCCCAGCAGCCGGCGGAAGGCGGAGTTGGTTTCGCGGACCTTGCCTGCTTGCACGGTCGCGATGCCCATGGGGGCCTCTTCGACGATCGCCCGGTGTCGGTCTTCGCTGCGCCGCACGGCGTCTTCTGCAAGTCGCCAGGCGGTGACGTCCTGGCAGACGCCCATGAGCGCCTTCAGCTTCCCTTGGGCGTCCAGGATGGGCTTGGCCCACGTGTGGAGGTGGCGCCAACCGCCGTCGCTGTGTCGGATGCGTTCGTCGTGACTGTACGGCTTGAAGTCGTTGAATACGGCCTCCGTGGCGGCCTTGACCCGCTCCACGTCATCCGGGTGGACCCGGGTCAGGTAATCCTGGTACGTGGGGACGTGGGTGGCTTGGTCAAGGCCATAGATCTCGTACAATTCGTCGGTCCAGTGTGCATGGGGCTCGCTGACGTCCCAGTACCAGATGCCGATGTGGGTCATGCCCTGGCTGTCGCGCAGGATGGCTTCGCTGTCTCGTAGGCGATCCAACTCGCGGCGCGTTTCGTCGATGTCCGCAAGACTGCCGACCACGACGGACACCTTTCCGCTTTCGCGAAGTGGAAAAAGTTGCAGACGGTGGTAGTGCATACCGACGCTGGAGGATTCCTGGATGCCGGCCACCAGGTCTTGACTGATCCCGGGGTGGAAGGCGTTCTGGATGGCCGCCTTCACGCCAGCTTGTTCCGCTTCCGTGACGGTCTCCCAGAGGCATTCCCCGCGCACGATGCCGCGCACGGGGCGCGTCAAGGAGAGAACGCGCCCTTCGTCGTCCAAAGCGAACCAAGCATCGGGGCTCTCTTTGGCTCCGTCCAGCCAGACCTTCCAGAGCTCACCCGCCTCCGCGTTCTTTGTGGATGCGGGCCGCTGAGGCCTGTGGCTCACCATGCAGGTCTTTCCTGTTTGCGCCGCAATAAAGTGCGCTGGCAGGGGAACAAGGGAAAAGTCCCCCAGCCCGCGACCGCGACGCGAACGGGGATCTGCCACGACGCGGGCGTAGGGGATCCTTGCAACGCATCCGGCAAGGAGAACGCCGTGGTCCGCGCCTCGGCCTATGTCAACGCGTTGCCGACCTGCTTCTCCGGATACCCGTCGGGCACGGGCCTTGACCAGACCAGCCCCGTCGTTTCACCGTCGATGACCTCATCGTCGCCGACCACCGCGGCCCGCACGATGCTTCCACTGCGCACCGTGACCCGATCCCCGACGACGCTGTGCTCGACCCGGGCCCCTGGCTCCACGATGGCGCCTTGGCCGAGGATCGACTCCACGACCACCCCTTCGACGTCACCACCAACAAAGTGCGGATCCAATGCATGGCTTGCAGCACGCAGACGGCCCGGGTCGCCCACATCGATCCACAGACCGTCGTGATGCCAGCCGTGGAATCCTTGGTCGAGCAGCAAGGGAAAGATCTCCTTTTCCATGGAGACCAGGCCCTCGGGAATCAAGTCCAAGACCCGGTGCGCCAACAGATACGCGCCCGCATTGATGGCAGTACTCGGGGCATCTTGTGGATCCTTGGGCTTCTCCACAAAACCCGTGATGCGAGTCCCTTCCAGGGCGACGACACCGTAATGGATCACCTCGTTTCGCGGCACGTCCTTGAGGGCGATGGTCCCGACGGCGCCCGTCTCCCTGTGTTGGGCCAGCATCGCGCCCAGGTCCATGTCACTGACGATGTCCGCATTCAGGACGAAGAAGTCGCCGCGGATGTGATCCTGGCAATTCTTGACGGCACCTGCTGTACCCAAAGGTTCGGTCTCGCGCACGACGATGACCTCCAGGTCGCGGGGACTGGCAGCAAAGTGCTCTTCCAAGGCGTCGGCCAACCAATTGACCGCCACGATGACCCGGTCCACTTCCGCCGGAAGTCGATCCAAGACCCATTCGACCATGGGCCGCCCTGCCACCGGGATCAATGGCTTAGGCTTGGTGTAGGTCAGGGGCCGAAGGCGGGTGCCAAAGCCGCCGGCAAGGAGGACCGCGTCCACGGCGCGCCAGGGCCGACCCGTCGTTTCAAGGGTTTGGTCCAGGCCGGGAATCCGCAGGGCAGGTCGCTTGTCGGCACACGCCGGTACAAGCAACCACAAGGAGCCGACATCTAACGACAAACAGCAAGCCACACGTAAATACAGCCAGGCACAGGTACGTCCGTGGATTGGCGTGCCCTCACCGGCATCCGCTTCCTCGCCGCGCTGCACGTGCTCATCCTGCACGAGACCCAGAACCAGAGCGTCGAGACCTGGGTGGGAAGCCTCTCCATGCGGACCGCCGCGGTCTCCTTCTTCTTCCTGCTCTCGGGCTTCGTCCTGACCCTCGCATACAAGGACCGGATCGGCGAACCCGTG
>JBFKXH010000240.1:0-2587 GCA_041638175.1 Thermoplasmatota archaeon | reverse complement strand
CGGCCCACGTGGGGGGCCTGTGCGCATCGTCGTCGAGACCCCGGTCCGCGCGACCGAGGACCCGGAACGGGTCGAGGTGGCAGCGACGGCGTTTTTCCCCGGCACCGTGCAACGGACCCAGGACCGATTGACGGTCCATGGCCATGATCTTTTCCGCCTACGGGAGCGCATCTGGGAGTTGAAGATCATCGATACGGTGCGCGCGGCACTCCTGGATGGTGCACGACCCGATGGCATCCGGTTCTGGCTTTCCAAGCAGGCGGCCGCCGCAGGCAAGGTATCGTTGCCCGTTTCACCCCACCCATTGGGCGATCTGCGCATCGATGTTTGGCTCGACGACGCCGATCGATGGTCCGACGGGGAAGCCCTGGCGTGGTGGCTGTGCCCTGAGACGGATGACGGGAAGATCGTCGGCCCTACGGATTGACCGGCCATTCGTGGCCGCAGTTGCGGCAGTGATATTGCCGCCCTAGGGCGATGATGTTCACATCCCGCGATCCGCAGGAGGGACACCGGAAGTAGCTGGGCCCCTGGCCCTTCTTGGCCACCTTTGAATGCTTCGTGGCCCGCTTGCGGTGCTTTTGGCAGCCGGGGTTCACGCAGTAGAACCGTTGCCCATCGTCGGTCAGGTAGCAGCCGAGCCGGGAACAGACCGGGGGCAGTTTGGTGCCGAAGTACTTGTCGACCCGTTGGCCGACTTGGGTGCGCGCCTCTTTGGCCGCCTCGTCGAGGATCTTGCGTGCTCGCTCCACATCCTCCGGGTCGACCATCAGGCACGCTCCGGGCTCACCGGACCGGCACCTCGACGGTCATGAGGTCCTCGCCGAGCACGGCCTCAGGATAGACCGCCGCGGCTTCCTCCAGGACCGGTGATGCGTCCTTGTACCGGGGGGAGATGTGTGTCAACAGAAGCCGCCGGGCCCCTGCTTTCTGGGCGATCGCGGCCGCCTCTTCGGCACACATGTGCTTGACTTCTCGTGCCCGTTCTACAAGGTCTTTTGTGAAGCTCGCCTCGCAGATGAAGAGGTCGGCGTCTTTGGCCGCCTCCATGACGCCCAGGCAAGGTTGGGTGTCACCCGAATAGACGATGCGGCGCCCAGGGCGCGGTGCGCCAAGGATCTCGGAGGGTTCCACGACCCGGCCATCTTCGAGCGTCACCGCCTGGCCCCGTTGCAGTTGGCCGAACATGCGACCTTCGGGGATGCCCATGTGGAGGGCCTTGGGTTTGTCGAACTTGCCAGGACGATCCGGCTCCTGCAGCGCGAAACAAAGATTGTGGACCGAGTGGTCTCCTGCGTGGACTTCCACTGCATAGCCATCGCGCTCGATGCGGTCGCCTGGGGCCACCTCGTGGACCTTGATCGGAAAATCTCGAGTCCAACCACCCATCTGCCGCCAGGCGTCTACCATACGACGAAGCCCCTTTGGGCCGTACAAATCCAGCGGCCGGTCGCGTTCGTTGAGTGCCATGGTCTTGATGAGCCCGGGCACGCCGAAGCAGTGGTCGCCGTGGTAGTGGCTCAACCAGATCTGGCTGACCTGCTGGTAGCTGAGTCCGCTTCTTTGGAATTGGCGCTGCGTTCCTTCGCCGCAATCCCAAAGCAGGACTTCGCCAGCGCGCTTGACGGCGATGGCACTCAACCCGCGTTGCGCGGTGGGCCAGCTGGCCCCCGTCCCCAGGAGGGTGACGCTCAGGTTGGATGCCACATCCTGCCGACCCCTCAGAGCCTTTTAACCACCGCGAAGCGCCGGGTCATGGATTTGTGCACGAATTGTTCGTGCACCTGCTCGATCTCGAAGCCGGCGTCGGTGATGGGTCGCAGCAAATCGCCATCCATATGGCCGATCACGGCACGCTGACCGGGAGCCAAGATGCACGCAAACGCCGCGAATGCCCGCTCATAAAGCGAAGCGACCGCTTCTTGGTTCGTGGTGCTCGCGCCACCGTATGGCAGGTCGGTGACGATGGCGTCGACCCCTTCGACCAAATCCGGTGCATCACCCACGTCTGCGATGAACACGGCGCCGTCGAATGCCTCGTCGCCGGCATCCGTAAGCGTGGTCATGGTGCCTTGCACCATCCAGGGGTCCAGGTCGCTGCCCACGACATGGTAGCCGTCGATGGCGGCCTCGAGTAGGATCCCCCCTGTTCCGCAGAAGGGATCATAGATGACCTGCCCCGGCCGGCACCCTGTCAGGTGGACCAAGGCGGAGGCGACCCGCGGGTGCAGGCTGACCGGCGAAAAATGGGCCCGCCGTTCGACACCTCGATCCTGGAACCGTTTGTGCGCGGTGGCGACCCGCTTGCCAAGCACGATGCCACCATCGAACCAGGCAGAGATTGTGGTCTCCGGTGCGTCCAGGTCGATCGTATGCCCGGCTTCGCTGAGCCATCCTCCAAGCAGAGGGCGGATGGCGCGCGTATTGGGGCTCTTGTCCAAGCGCTGGGTGGCGATGGCCGCGCTGCCTTGGCCGTCGGCGCGGGCCGTAAGCGCCTCGCCGGCGGCCTCCATGCCCGCCTCGTCGTCGGTGAAGGTGCCCCAATGCTCGATGGCCTCGCGAAGGAATGCCAGGCGACGTAGCTCTT
>JBFKXH010000239.1:0-2594 GCA_041638175.1 Thermoplasmatota archaeon | reverse complement strand
GCGCGTGTCGTCGTCGATGTTGGTGTGATCGGCCCGCTCCAGGCTCAACATCGCTTCCCGCATGGGCCCACTGACCTTGCGGGTCCTGCTCACCACGCGTTTCACCTCGCGGATCGTCGCCAAGGATTCCACGTCGGGACGCTCCAAGACCTGGTCCTCCAGGCCGTCGATGTAATCCTCCAATTCATCCACGTAGGGGAACCAGGCGTCGACCAGCAGATCGAGGGCAAGGTGGAGCAAGGTGGCGACCTGCGGGCGGCTCGATGGCAACCCGTTCTTCAAGAGCCGCGCTTCCAACGCATCCAGTTCCGGGATCTTCTGCGACGACGCCGTGATGAGGAAATCCCGGCCCAGGAAAAGGCCGGCCTGGCTCCACTTCAGTTCGTCTTCCCACCGTGGCACCCGCATCACGACGAAGGTCAGGTCCGGGTAACTTTCGACCTTAGGCCGCTGCCGGTCGTTCTGTACATCCTCCAGCGTCAAGGGGTGGAGGCCGAAGATGTCTCCCAGTTCATGCAACTCCTTGGCCGAGAGGCCACCGGCGCGTACCCACGTCAGCTTGTCATGGGCGACTGCGCCGCGTGCAGCCTCGGTATCAAGTTCCTGGGCGACCCAGCGAGCGCCGTCGAAGGAGAGGACCTTCACGACCCATCAACAAAACCCGGATATATCAGGGGCCCGGGAACGAACCTTGAAGTAGGAGACCCGCTGGGCCGCCCAATGACCCTCGAGAATCTCGGTATCAAGCGCGTCGAAAGCGTAGACTTCGTCGTCCATGACCTAGAACGCAGCCGGGACTTCTACCAGGACAAGATGGATTTTCGGCTCGTGGCCAAGAGCAATGAAGCGTACACGGCCGAGACCGGGGAAGAGACCCTGGTCTTCGATGCCGCTCGTGCCCGGGTGCAGGTGACCGCGCCCGCCGAGAACGACGATGGCTCGCACGCAGCCCGGTTCCTTCGCAATCACCCCGATGGCGTGCGCCATGTGAATTTCCTGGTCGAATCCGCCGAGCACGCCTTTCGGGTGCTTGACGAGGATCGCAATGCGAACATCATCGATGAGATCGTCGGCGATGACCAACGGCGGGGCTTCACCATTGCCAGCCCGCTGGGCGACGTAGAGTACGGTTTCATCGAAAAGGCCGAAGAAGACACGTTGGACAGTCGCCTCAGCGCCGTGGCCTATGATCCGGAAGCGCCGACCAATCAGCATGGTTTCACGCACATGGACCACATCACCAGCAACACGCGGGACCTGCACAGTCTGGTCAATTTCTACCGCGACGTGCTGGGTTGGGAGCACTTCTGGGACATCCGCTTCCACACCCAAGACAGCAACCCGGAGGCCGTCGGCAGCGGGCTGAACTCGATCGTGATGCGGGACCCCAAGAGCAACGTCAAGTTCGCCACCAATGAGCCGCTGAGCCCGAATTTCTACGGTTCGCAGATCCAAAAGTACGTGGACGACAACGGCGGCCCTGGGGTGCAACATGTCGCCTTGTCCACGGGCAAGATCATGGATGTGCTCCCTGACATGCGGGCATCCGGGCTCAAGTTCCTGGAGACGCCCGATGCGTACTACGAGATGTTGCCAGAACGGATGGCCGAGCGGGCCGTGGACAATCTGGTCGAGGACATCAAGGACCTTCAGAAGAACAAGATCCTCGTCGACGGCCGGGACAACCGGTACTTGTTGCAGATCTTCATGCAAGAAGCGGCTCTCATGTACGACGAGGCGGCCGCCGGGCCGTTCTTCTACGAGGTCATCCAACGCAAGGGCGCCCAGGGCTTTGGCGAAGGCAATTTCCGCGCCCTGTTTGAGAGCATCGAGCGCCAGCAGAGCGGCGAGACCCAGCGCACCAGCGCCAACCCTTACTTGGTCGACTGAGGGACGAAGCTCAGACCCAGCAAGAGGGCTGCCGCGGCGAAGCCAGCCAAGGCGGGAGCCATCCAGATCTCCGCAGGCCAGTTTCCAGGGGCCAGGCAGGCCAAGCCCTCACAATCAGGGTCTCCCATTGCGACAGCGACAAGCAGCCACACTGCGGACGTCGTCAATGCCAAGAGCGCCGCGAAGCGAAGGCCGTTCATGGTTCCACGAGAAGGGCCTTGCATATGGCGTGGCCGGCTTGGACTCGGCAAGTGCCGGCGATCCCTGGTAGTACCCACCGACGGCAGCCGACACAATGCCTTGATACGGGAAACCACCATCGCCACCTGTCCATGATCGACTACTTGCGGCTCGGTACGGTCCCGGCAAAACACCACATCGCCTTGCGGCGGGACGCGCCGGACAAGGACGGATGTCCTGTCTACTACGAACATTGCGTGACGCGGGGTGGCTTTGACGGCGCGTACAGCATCCTCTATCGGGACCATAATCCGGGTGCGGAGGTCGAGCATGAAACGGCGGCACTCGACGTCTTCGAGCCGGTCGATGCCTTCGGCATGCACCTGCATCGCCACCACTACGAAACGCCCAAGCTCGAAGCCGAAGGGCACCTCTACGAAGCCTTGCGTTGGTTGGTGGGCAACCAGGACATCCGTGTCGGGACCAGCCGCCCCACGGCGGCCGACACCGGTCTGGTGCAGAAT
>JBFKXH010000238.1:0-2600 GCA_041638175.1 Thermoplasmatota archaeon | reverse complement strand
GATGTCCTCATGGACACGCTGCGGCAAGTGAGCGAACTGCACAGCGGTGATCCAGGGTTCCAGGACATCATCATCAACGTCAGCAGCGGCGAGAAGATGCAGACCTGTAGTGCACTGAGCGCAGCTTTTGTCCACGGCATCCCGGCCATCGGCATCGCGCCGGATGGTCCGTTCGCACTCCCGGTCCTGAAGTTCAGCTACCGTGAATTGATCTCCGATGCCAAGTACAAGGTCATGGAGGCGCTGCAGACTTTGGGCGGTGAATCAGAAAGCCTCGCCGACCTCTCCCAAAAAAGCGGCATCGAAAAGAGTCTGCTGTCTTACCATCTTCGCACCACGCGCGAAGGCAAGGGTCTCGAGGACATGGGTCTGGTACACATCGACCGAGGGACCTTCGGCCGACTCACCATCAAGCTCACGGAAATGGGTCAATTGATGCTCGTCGGGCGACGCGATCCATGACCTGAGATTTTCGCGTCGTGTCCCCAATCCTTTTGGTTGCTACCGAGACGTAGCGTTGTATGCG
Organism: Thermoplasmatota archaeon; assembly: GCA_041638175.1. Lineage (GTDB taxonomy): Archaea > Thermoplasmatota > E2 > JACPAO01 > JAHFTW01 > JBFKXH01. Next base: position 2,074 of record JBFKXH010000238.1, on the reverse strand, counting down.
AACCCTCTTGATCGCCTTGATGATGAGCGCTGTGGCCCTTGCAGGCTGCAGTGAAGATGGCGCGAAGGCCAAGGAATGCACCGAAGACTGCGGCCCCATGGTCGATCCGGATGACGTGGAGTCAGGCAAGGGCGTCATCCGCGGTGTCATCGTGGACGAGACCATCATGCCCATCGCAGGTGCCACGATCCACCTTACGGGGCATGCGTCCACGGCCGAATCGGATGGCAACGGCGCATTCGTCTTCATCAACCTGGAGCCGGCGACCTATTTCCTGGAGGTCTCCAAGCCCGGATTCCGCGGCGTGCAGCAAGCCGTGTCGGTCGAGGCTGGCGTCCTTGAGCCTGACGTGGTCAAGGTCCTCATGCAAGCGGACCCCCAATCGCTGCCTCATGCCGCGTTCCTTGGGTTCCAAGGATACGTCGGGTGCGCGGCCCAGGCCGCCCGGTTCGTGGAACGGAACCTCTGCGCGGCGGCGGGCGACCCGGACGAAGGGCAGATCCTCAGCTTCGGCACGGACCAAGTGCCCGAGGTCCTCCAGGTCGAACTGGCCTGGGAATTCACCCAGCTCTTTGGCGAGCGACTCAGTATCATCGAGTACGTGGACGGAGACGACGGCTGGTCTCGGGTCGGCAACGTGTGGGGGACCAGCCCCTTGACGTGCCGTGTCACTTTGGATGCGGTCTGCGACAACGGCGATGGCACCGGGGGTGGAGGCAAGGGTCTCGGGGAGACCGGCTTCAAGGGCGACGTGGAGATGCGCGTCTACGCCAATTGCTTCCAGACCTGCGTTCCCGGCACTGCATGGGGTCTTGGCGTCGTGCTGCAACAGGATTACGAACAGTTCGGGTCTGCTTTCTTCAACTTCGTCCCGCCGGAAGACTGGACGTTCCTGGAAAACGGCCGGCTCGACCCATAAGTCGGACATTTTGTGGCGACGTCCGCAAGGTATATCTTCCATCAAGAGGGCTCAGAAGCCATGCGCGCTCTGTGGGTCGCCTTGATCATGGCGTCGGTCGCATTGGCCGGATGCAGTGAAGAAGCCAAGAAGAACGTCGACTGCATTGAAGGATGCGGACCGGTGGTCGACCCGGGTGACGTGGACAAGGACAAGGGCGTGATCCGGGGGGTTGTGGTGGATGAGACCATCTCGCCCATCGCGGATGCGACCATCACCATTGATGGCACGGAGCACGAGACCACAAGCGACGAGACCGGTGGTTTCGTCTTCGTGAACCTCGAACCCCGGACCTATTTCATGACGGTCAAGAAGGTCGGCTATTCGACGGTCCAGCAAGGCCATGATGTGATCGCTGGCGTCGTCGACCCGCCGATCATCAAGGTCATGCTGGCGCGGCAGGTCGGCACCGAGCCGTTCAACATCGCGAAGCAGTTCCAAGGCTACATCGGCTGTGCGATCAAGTTGGCGAACGTCCCGGTCGACAACGTCTGTCGACACGCGGACCTGGATCCGGACCAGAACGTGGTGCTCGACTTTGGGACCACCCAGATCCCGCGCGTGCTCCACACCGAGATCGTCTGGGAATACTCCCAGGAGATCGGAAAATCCCTCGGCACCATGCAGTTCGTGCGTGAGGCAGAAGGGAATGAGCAACGCATCGGCAACGCCTGGGGTCCAAGTCCCTTGATCTGCCGTGTCACGCAGCAGAATGTCTGCGACAACGGCGACGGCACCGGCGGCGGCGGGGACGGTCTGAACGAGACTGGATTCCCTGGGCACTTCAGGGCCCGGGTCTACGCGGCTTGCTACCCTGAATGCGCAATCGGGGCCGTTGGGGCTGGCCTCATCCTCCAGCAGGATTACCAGCTGTTCAGCATCGCCTTCTTCAACTACGCGCCGCCGGAGGGCTGGACCCTGTCCGCCGACGGCATGTACGAACCGTAGATGCGACATTTTGTGGCGACGTCCGCAAGGTATATCTTCCATCAACCGAGCTAAGATGCCATGCGCGCTCTGTGGGTCGCCTTGATCATGGCGTCGGTCGCATTGGCCGGATGCAGTGAAGAAGCCAAGAAGAACGTCGACTGCATCGAAGGATGCGGACCGGTGGTC
>JBFKXH010000237.1:0-2606 GCA_041638175.1 Thermoplasmatota archaeon | reverse complement strand
GCCGGAGGACGCGTTGGATGCCGAGGCCGAGCGCCTGCTGAGTGCCATCAACCAGCCCGAGCGTTGGGGGCTACAAGCCTGCCGTCGCATTGCGCCGCTGACGCTGGAGATCCAGCGTCTCAAGCAGGAGCGCGGCGCGTTCATCCTGGCCCACAGTTACCAGACCCCAGACATCGTCTATGGTGTGGCGGATGCGGTCGGCGATTCCTATGGCTTGGCCAAGGTCGCCAAGCAACGCGACGAGCAGACCATCGTCTTCAGCAGTGTCCGTTTCATGGCGGAGACCGCCAAGATCGTCAACCCCAGCAAGACCGTCTTGCACCCCAGCCCCCAGGCCGGCTGCAGCTTGGCCGACGGCATCAACGCGGACGACGTGCGCCAACTCAAACGGGAACACCCTGGCGTGCCCGTGGTGTGCTACATCAACACCACCGCTGACGTCAAAGCAGAATGCGACGCTAGTGTGACGAGCAGCAACTACCTGGACATCTGCCGCAAGCTCCCGGGCGATGAACTGGTGTTCGTTCCCGACGCGTTCATGGGTCGTCACCTGCAGGCGGCGATCCCGGAGAAGACCATCCACATCTGGGGTGCGACCTGTGAGGTGCACGACCAATTCACGGGCGACGCCATCCGGACCTGGAAGGTCAATGCCCAGCGGGACGGCAAGGAGATGGTCGTCCTGGTGCACCCAGAATGTGGCGAGGACGTGCTGGCCGAAGCCGATTACATCGGCTCGACGGAGAAGATGATGGACTATGCGCGCCAATTGGAAGCCGAGGGTCGCAGCCACATCATGCCGATCACCGAATGTGGCACCGCCGATCGCATGCGTGCAGAGATGCCGTCCATGGAGATCATGGGGGCTTGTGTCTTGTGCCGCCACATGAAGCAGACCAGCCTGGCGGATATCCTACAGGTTCTCCAGGCACCCCGTGCCGATCAGGTCATCGAGATCCAGGAGCATGTGCTTGCGGGTGCGCAAGCGAACCTGGACCGCATGTTCGAACTGGCCGAATAGGCTACCAGGGGCGCGTCGTGATGCGACCGCCAGGAGCGAGCCCTTGGGTCTGTGGCGCACCGACGACGAGGATGTCGCCCACCGCATGGACCTTGCCTACCTGACAATCGCCCAACAAGTGTACGTCCGAACCCGCGTGGAGGTCGCCGACCTGGGCGCCCGACTGGACCACGATGCGTCCTTCTGCATGGACCGGTCCTTTGATGGTGCAGCCGGGTCCGATGATGACCTCGTGGCCGCCCGCGATGCCGGCCCAGGTGCAGACACCACGTGCCAAGACCACCCCGCCAGCGTGTTCGATCCCGCCTTGGATGGTCGCCCCGTGGCCGATCTGCACCCAGGCGTCGGGGTCTCGGCTCCGAAGTCCGGGCACCACGGCACCTGCGGGTACGAGGTGGCCGTCGCGGGTCTTGTGGAGGCCTTCAGCGATCCAAGCCATCAGCGGCGACGGACGAGGACGGCAGCCAGGCCCAGCAGCGCTAGGACTGCGAACAAGGGTGCGCCGGGGCTGTCCTTGGAGCCGCCATTGCTGCTGCCGCTGTCACCGCCGGGCGCCATGTTGTGGATCTCCCAGGTGATGGTCTCCCCGTTGGTGTCGTCGCAAGGGCTTCCCTTGAGGCAGTGGCTGAAATTGTAGAACGTGATCGTGTCGTTGGTCCACGCCCCGGCCGGCGGCGTCCAGACAACCGGGAGTACACGGTTGCGGTCGCCCAGTTCCACGTCGAAGATCTGGTGGGTCAGGCCCGAGAGCGTGCCCCCGGTCGCGACTTCCATGAACATGACCATCGTCTGGGCATTGGCCTGGATGTCGATGGTCACGTTGAACGCAAGCGCGTCACCCTGGAATTCGTAGGGGAATCCGACGCTCGTCGCAAGGGTGTGGCCAGCGACGTACTCGATCTGGATGGGTTGGGCGTGGGTGAAGGTGGCCTCGTTCGTGCCGTCCGAGACGGTGACGTTGAATTTCTTGGGTGTGTGCCCGAAGGCGTCCGCCGTGGGCGTGAGGACCAGATCGGCCGTCCCGGTGATCTGGGCATCTGCATTGAGGCATCCCGCGCCGGCTTCGATGGTCACGCCCTCGGAGCTGCTGCCGTAGTAATCGGGCAGGTCGTCCGTGAGGGTGATGTCGAAGGAGGCCTTGGTGCCGGTCAGGAAATCGGCACAGTCGACGGTGATCGTGTAGGACAGCGTCGTGGAGCCGGTCGCGGGGATCTTCCGGGCCTCGTCCGTGCCGCTCACATCGAGGGCGGCGGCCGGTGCCGCGGCCAACAGGAGCAACAACAGGATGCTTCGGATCTGCATATAGGGTTCCGACGATGGCCCCGGGATTTAGGTTTTCTCCCAAGTGTGTTTGCTTAGGCCCCGACTTCGATGGGGCTCAGGATGCGCCGGAGCATGGCGATCGCGGACAGGGATGCCAGGTAGCTGGTCTGCGGGTTGGCGGGGCTTGGGAGGTTCTCGACTTCGATGCGGGCGCGCCCAAAGTCGCCGTCGATGATGACCTTGTGACTGTTGCGGGTGGCCAACGGGTCCACGGCGACCTGGACCCATGTATCGTCGAAGCCGAGGCCGGCCATGGAGAGGG
>JBFKXH010000236.1:0-2621 GCA_041638175.1 Thermoplasmatota archaeon | reverse complement strand
TGCGGCCGGCTTGGAGGCGGCCTGAGGCGCCGGTTTGGCAGCAGGCTTTGCAGGGGCCGCCTCCTTGGCGGCTGCCGGCTTGGCCTTCTTGTCCTTCTTGAAGAGCTTGCTAAAGAGTCCCATGGTGACCAAGGGGCCCACCATGGCGGGGGTCTTGACCCTTGTCCAATGACTCAGTCGATCAAGTCGTCGGTCGCGAACGTCCATTCCACGTCAGCAAGTGGATTGAACCGATCCAGCAATCTCATTCAGCCACCCACAGCCAGCCCACCCACGAAAGCAAGCAAAGCCAGGAGGGCGGCGAGGGTGATGCCTACGTAGGGGAGACGATCTGCGCGCAGATCTTGGGCGGGTTTGGGCTGGACGAGCAGGACCAGCAAGACAAGCACCGAGACGAGCAGGGTGCCGATGAGAAAACTTGAGAACATGTGTGTACCTTTGGGAGGGCGGCTCGACGGTCACCCCAATTGGGGTCCGCCGGCCGAAGCCAGCGGGGTCGATGGTGGTCGGTGGTGTGATGCGTGCCTCACGCCGAGCCGCCTGTGGTGAAGTGTGTCGCATGGTGCCACGCACTTCAGATGGTACTTGGTCGCCGTCCTTGATATACTTACGTTGTATGAACCTACGTAAGTTTCATGCATCTACATGGCATTTCTTGGCCGAAAGGGCACGCCGGTCACAACGGAATGTTGCCGTGCTTCCTGTTGGGGCCCTTCTGACGCTTGTTCACAAGGGTCTCTAGCGCCTTGATCAACGCGGGACGCGTCTCCTGGGGCTCGATGACATCGTCGATGTAGCCCTTGCGCGCAGCGACGTAGGGATTCGCGAACTTCTGCCGATAATCCAAGACCAACGCAGCCCGCTTCGCCTCCAAGGCATCCCCCTCGAGGCCCCTGAGCTCATTGCGGTGGATGATGTTCACCGCACCCTCCGGCCCCATCACCGCGATCTCGGCCGTCGGCCAGGCCACATTGAAATCGGCCCGGATGTGCTTGGAGCACATGACGTCGTAGGCACCCCCGTACGCCTTGCGGGTGATGACCGTCAATTTGGGCACCGTGGCCTCCGCGTACGCATAGAGCAGCTTTGCTCCATGGCGGATGATGCCCCCGTGCTCCTGCTCCACACCTGGCAAGAAGCCAGGGACGTCCACGAACGTCACCAACGGAATGTTGAATCCATCGCAGAAACGCACGAAGCGCGCCGCCTTGCTGCTTGCGTTGATGTCCAGCACGCCAGCCAGCACATTCGGCTGGTTCGCCACCACCCCGACGGGGCGCCCGTTGAGGCGCGCGAAGCCGGTCAGGATGTTCATGGCATACTCCGGTTGGATCTCCAAGAACCGCCCATCGTCGACGACGTGCCGGATGATGTCGCGCATGTCGTACGGCTTGTCCGGCTCATCGGGGATCGGGTCACGCAGCTGGGTGGCCATCCGATCAGGCGTATCGACCGGCTCCACAAGCGGCGGATCGGTCAGGTTGTTGGCCGGAAGGTACGCCAACAGGTCACGGATGCCCTGGATGCAGGCATCCTCATCTTCGAACACCTGGTGGCAAACACCGCTCGTCCCCGCGTGTGCGTGGGCACCCCCCAGTTCGTCGAACGTGACGTCCTCCCCTGTGACCGTCTTGATGACCTCCGGTCCGGTGATGAACATGTGGCTGGTGTCTTCGACCATCAACACGAAATCCGTGATGGCCGGGCTGTACACCGCGCCGCCAGCACACGGACCTAGGATGGCGCTGATCTGGGGCACCACGCCACTGGCCTGGGTGTTGCGGTAGAAGATCTCCGCGTAGCCACCCAGCGACATCACGCCTTCCTGGATGCGAGCACCACCTGAATCGTTGAGTCCTACGACAGGTGCACCGTTCTGGACGGCCAGGTCCATGACCTTGCAGATCTTTTCTGCATAGACCAATCCCAGGCTGCCGCCCCAGACGGTGAAGTCCTGGGCGAACACATAGACCAGGCGACCCTCCACGGTCCCCCATCCGGTGACGACCCCGTCTCCGGGGACCTTTTTCTCATCCATGCCGAAATCATGGCATTCGTGCTCGCGCAGCCCGTCAAGCTCCTGGAAGCTTCCTGGATCAAGCAGCAGCTCGATGCGTTCTCGGGCCGTGTACTTGCCCGACTTGTGCTGTTTCTCGATGCGCGCAGGGCCACCCCCCTCCAGGGCCTGGGCTTTGCGCCGTCGCAGGTCATCCACCTTCTCGGTCACACTCACGGGTGGGCCACCGGGGCGTCGTCCTTAATCGCTTGGCCAGGCACGTACCGCGCCGTCAAAGCGCGGCGGGCCGGAACCCACCCCACCAACCTCATATAGCAGACCCATGTCGGCCGACTTGTCCTGGAGACCGTCCTATGGCCTTCCCTGAAGCTGTTGCACGCCGCCTCAACAAGAAGATCTGCATGCACTGCGGAGCCACCAACGCGCGCCTTGCGACGCGTTGCCGCAAGTGCCGGCGATCCGACCTTCGCGTCAAGGCGAAGGAACCGCGCGGCACCTGATCTTCCGCCGACCGTGCGCCCATCGCGAGGTTTTGCCGAGCGAAGCCTGCCCGTACACTAGGCCAAGCCTTTCGTAGCCGGGCGACCCTGACCCGATGTTGGTC
>JBFKXH010000235.1:0-2638 GCA_041638175.1 Thermoplasmatota archaeon | reverse complement strand
GCCGCCGTCGTCGGCGCGGATGTGGGAACTGGAGATCTTGACCTCCCAGACCACCACGGCGCCATTGGGCACCTTGGCGTTTCGTGGTGAGATCTCGTTGTTCTCGATCGTGATGACGTAGCGGTCATCGTCGTTCTTCGGCGGGGTCTTGAACTCGATGCCACCGGCACCGACATCCTTCTTGTCTCCACAGCCAGCCAGCCCGACGCTCAGTACGAGGGCGACCACCAACCATGCACGCATGTGCCCAAAGAGACAGCCATCCATGATAAAGAAAGAGGAAAGACCGCTTGAATCGGGCCGCCCTCTATGGCGATGCTTCGACGACCCGGATCGTTCCGGTCATGCCGATGTTCTCGTGGGGTTGGCAGTAGTAGTCGAAGCTGCCCGCTTCTTGGAAGGTCTGCACGTGGTTGACGCGCTTGGAGTCGCCTGCGATGGCGCTGTTCCAGTTGCCGGGGCTGACCGTGTTGTGGCTTCCGCCTTCGTTGATGAACACCACCGTGGCGCCGACGGGCACTTCCGCCAATTTCGGTGCGAACTGGTTGTCTGCCGTCATGCAGATGATGTAACGGCCCTCTTCGTCCTGGTTGGGTGTCACGTAGCTGTTGGACTTGATGCAGTCTGCCGACGCGGTGTCGGAGCAGCCGGCCAGGGCCAACGGCAGGAGCATTGCAAAGAGGGCAAGTGCCTTCATGGGAGGTGCGACGGATCGGCGCCTTGAAACGGTTTCTTCCAGGGCAATGGTCAAGCCGGAGGCCTCGATGGGCACTCGGCGGGTCCCGCCGCCTAGGTTTCCATGGCCGTCCCGATCCACGACAATCACTTCCATTGCAAGCCGGATGGCTGGAAAGGCCTGCAGGCTGCCAAAGAATTCCAGGCCGCAGGCGGCACGAGCTTGGCCCATGTCCGCCTGCCCTCGTATCCTGGCAAGGTGGCGCGCTTCGTGGAGACCTGCGAGGCCCATGTTGCCTTCTCTGAGCAGATCCGGTCCCTGGGCCTGACGGTCTGGAGCGCCATTGGTCCCTACCCGTTGGAGCCCATGCGGGTGGCCGAGGCGCACGGTTGGGAGGTCGCCATGGAATACGGTCGTCAGTGTCTGGATGCGTGTCGCCCCTTCTTCGAGAACGGCCAGGCCCATTGCTTGGGCGAGGTCGGTCGGGCCCATTTTGAGGTTCCGCCGGACGTCCAAGCGCACAACAATGAGCTGCTGCAATACGCGTTCACGGTGGCGAAGGAGTGCGATGTACCCATCATGCTGCATACGGAGCATACGACGGCGGATACGATGGCCGAGTTCGCGTCCATGGCGGACAAGGCGGGGTTGCGGCGCGACCGGGTCATCAAGCATTATTGTGGCCCCCTGGTCGAAGAGCCGGAGCACCACGGCTTGATCCCGAGCATCATCGCGGGGCGCAGCAACATCCGCAAGGCGCTGGCCAAGCAACATGGTGGGAGGTTCATGTTGGAGACCGATTACATCGATGAGCCGACGCGGCCGAATGTGGTCATGCCGTGTGATACGGTGCCCAAGCGGGTGTTGGGGTTGATGCAGAACGGCGAGCTCGATGAGGAGACGGCCCACCGCATCGGCCAGGACATTCCCCGAGGCCTCTACTTGAGGTAGTGGGGCAATCGCCGGCGCTCGGCCAGCCATTCATCGGCCGCCATGGCGCATTCCAGGGGGTGCCCTTCGAATTCATTCCAGAGTTTTCGCTCGCGCGGCTCGGGTGGCTCGCCGTCACCGCCGGCCAGTCGGTGGAACATCCAGTAGCGGCGGGTGACCTCGTCGACCTCGGCGCGTAGCAGGTTGGCGACGCGTTCTCGCTCCAGGGCCGGGGGGATCGCCATGTTCGGTGGGCGATCCATGAAGGAGGCAAGGACGACAAGGGAGTGGCCGCGGGTCCAAGGCACAGGCGCGCCAAGAGCGGGGTGGCTTGGAGCTTTCCACGCGAACATACAGGGTTGTCCAATGTTGTGCAGAAATGGGGAATCCAAGGCAAGAATCGGCAAGCAGCTGCAAATGAAAGCCTCTTTCAAGTGGAGGCCCAAGTGCCGTGCATGGTGGCTGTCAGCCCCAGGGATGCCTTGGCGGAAGCGAGGCAAGCGTTGTTGGACGGCCCGGCCGAGCCTTCGTCCGTGGAAGGCGCCAAGGTGAATGCACTCCATTCCATCGCGTGGAGTCTGATGGGCCTCCTTGCCGAAAAGATCGAGGACCCACAGGCTTCCGAAGGGCTCAATGAGAGCCTACAGAAGCTGGGCCTGATGGCCAGGGAATAGATCGGCGACCATCCGGCCCGAGCCGTCCGGTTCCACGTCACGCCGTGGCGGTCCAAGCCATGGGGCGCGGCCCAGAATGTCCACCAACCAGCTGCAACGGACCTGCCCCGATTCGAACAGGGGTCCACGGCTCCGAAGGCCGTAAGGATATCCAAACTACCCCACAGGCCCAGGGGCGGCTGGATGGCGGACATCAAGGAAAAGGAAGGAAAAGGGGCGCGTGGGCCTACTCTTCTTCGGAGTCGGCGCCGATCTCGACCGGCTCGCCTTCGTCTTCGTCGTCGCTCGGCAGCTCGACGATGATCGCGGGGGTCTCGTCCACGATGGTGGGGGCCTTGACGACCTCCGTCTTGGCGAT
>JBFKXH010000234.1:0-2644 GCA_041638175.1 Thermoplasmatota archaeon | reverse complement strand
CCAGTTCCTTGCCCCCGGTCTTGACAATCTTGCCGTCGGCCAGGACGTGAATCACGTCGGGAACAATGTGGTCCAGAAGTCGTTGGTAATGGGTGATGACGAGGAAGGCGTTGTCGTCGCGCTTGAGCTTGTTGACGCCTTCCGCGACCGCCTTCAGGGCGTCGATGTCCAACCCGGAATCGGTCTCGTCGAGCACCGCGAACGTGGGCTCGAGCATGGCCATCTGGAAGATCTCGTTGCGCTTTTTTTCGCCGCCACTGAAGCCCGCGTTGACGGACCGTTCCAGGAGCTTGTCCTTGAGGCCCACGTAGGCGGCTTTCTCTTCGACCATCTCGAGGAAGTCCATGGCGTCGACCTCTTCCTTGCCATGGTAGCGGCGGCGGGCATTGAGGGCCTCGCGCAGGAAGTAGGTGTTGTTCACGCCGGGGATCTCGACGGGGTATTGGAACGCCAAGAACACCCCTTCGCACGCGCGGTCCTCGGGGTCCATGGAGAGGAGGTCCTTGCCCTTGTATTCGGCTGCACCGGTGACGTCGTATCCGTCCTTGCCTGCCAGCACGTTGGCCAGGGTCGATTTGCCCGAGCCGTTCGGGCCCATGATGGCATGCACTTCGCCAGGCTGGATCGTCAGGTCGATGCCCTTGAGGATCTGTTTGCCCTCGACGCTTGCGTGCAGGTCGGTGATGGTGATGAGTGCGCTCATGGTTGTCCTCGTGGTGTAGGGTGGTTCATCCGATGCTCCCCTCGAGCTTGAGGTTGAGCAGGTTCCGGGCTTCGACGGTGAATTCCATCGGGAGCTGTTGGAACACTTCCTTGGCAAAGCCGCTGACAATGAGGTTGACGGCGTCCTGTTCGCTCATGCCGCGTTGGCGGCAGTAGAAGATCTGGTCTTCTCCGACCTTGCTGGTCGTCGCTTCGTGCTCCATGCGTGCCGTCGGGTTCTTGACGTCGATGAACGGGAAGGTGTGGGCGCCGCACTGGTCGCCGATGAGCAGGCTGTCACATTGGCTGTAGTTGTGGCTACCGTCGGCACCTGGCAGGATCTTGACCTGGCCCCGGTAGGTGTTGTGAGAGGCGCCGGCCGAGATGCCTTTGCTGATGATGGTCGACTTGGTGCGCCGGCCGATGTGGATCATCTTGGTGCCCGTGTCGGCCACTTGCTTGTTGGTGGTCAACGCGACGGAGTAGAATTCGCCGCGGCTGTCGTCGCCCTTCAGGATGCAACTGGGGTACTTCCAGGTGATGGCGGAGCCGGTCTCGACCTGGGTCCAGCTGATCTTCGCTCGGTCGCCTTCGCAGAGTCCGCGCTTGGTGACGAAGTTGAAGATGCCGCCCTTGCCGTCCTTGTCGCCGGGATACCAGTTCTGTACTGTGCTGTACTTGATCTCGGCGTCCTCGTGGGCGATGAGTTCGACGACGGCGGCGTGGAGTTGGTTCTCGTCGCGCTGCGGCGCGGTGCAACCTTCCAGGTACGAGACGTAACTGTCCTTGTCCGCGATCAACAAGGTGCGCTCGAATTGGCCCGTGCCGGCCGCGTTGATGCGGAAGTACGTCGACAGTTCCATGGGGCACTTGACGCCGGGGGGAATGTAACAGAAGCTGCCGTCCGTGAAGACGGCGCTGTTGAGGGCGGCAAAGAAATTGTCCGTCACGGGCACCACGGTGCCCAAGTATTTCTTGACCAGGTCCGGGTGCTCTTGGACCGCTTCCCCGAAGCTGCAGAAGATGATGCCGTGCTTTTCGAGCTCGTCCTTGAACGTGGTCGCGACGCTGACCGAGTCGATGACCGCGTCCACCGCCATGCCCTGGAGGCGTTTCTGTTCGTCCAGGGAGATGCCGAGCTTCTCGTACATGTCCAGGAGCTCTGGGTCCACCTCGTCCAGGCTCTTGGGGGCGCTGGCAGATTTGGGTGCGGAGTAGTAGGTGATGGCCTGGTAGTCGATGGGGTCGTACTGGAAGTTGGCCCAGTGTGGTTCTTTCATCTTCTTCCAGGCCTCGAAGGCCTTGAGGCGCCATGCAAGGAGCCATTCGGGCTCTTTTTTCTTGGCGCTGATGACGCGGATGATGTCCTCGTTCAAGCCTGCCGGCACGCGGTCTTCGTCAATCTCGGTGGTGAACCCGTACCGGTACTCCTTGTCGGCGAGTTCCTTGATCGCGTCGTTGGCCATGGCGCTGGTAGGTTTCGTCGCTTTCTGGGCTTCAGGGTTTCCCTGACGGCAACGGTCCCTGGGTCGCCGACAACAGGGGGTATATGAACGGATTGGGGAAGGGGCAATCGGATTAGGTTGCTCGAAAATCGGCGAACCGGGCGGGGCAAGGGCGGGAATGGCCGGCACACGACGGCCGGTGGACGGCAGCGCTTAAGCGGGCTGTAGGGCCAGTGGACCTGTGCGCCCCTGGACGATCACCATTCTTGCTACCCTCCCCCTGGCGTGGTTGCTCCTCGTCCCGGTGTTCGTGGCCACCATGGAAACCGCTGCGGGCGTCTCCTTGGCGGCCGCCATCCTCGCCGCAGTCGAATTGCCCATCGTCGCCACGATCGCAACCCGGCGCAATCACGTGGATGGCGAAAGGGCGACCGCCTGGCGGCTGGCCATCATCCTGCTCCTAGGCGGGGTCCTGCGTGCAGGCGTCGGGTTCCTGG
>JBFKXH010000233.1:0-2652 GCA_041638175.1 Thermoplasmatota archaeon | reverse complement strand
TGTCAGGGCGGCACCACCCAGCACCCCGCCCCGTGTGAAAGGGCGAAGGTCTGGCCGCGTCGCTGTCGCCACCCATGCAAGGAGGGTCAAGGCGGTCGCTCCGACGCCGAACCAGAGCAAGGGCCGTGCCCAGAACAGCGCCAGGTTGCCTTCGAATTGGGTGCCGGACGGCACGTAGTCGTTGAACTCTCGGTTCCACCCTTCGTCGTCGATCTCGCCGTCTGCCACCGTCCAGTGGCTGGTGTCGACGGTCAGGTGGTCGCTCCAATATTTTGCGTCGTGGCGCACCACCTCACAGGTCCGGAACACGTCGCGGCCTTGGACCTCGCTTTGGCATGTGGCGCGTTCCACGCCCTTTTCGCCCCAGGCGAGGAAGATGCCGGCCACCACCAAACCGGCGCCCAGGGCCAGAAGCACGAGGAACCGCCGCACAGGATGCCACCGCCTGGTGACTTCAAGGCTTCACCGCTTGGTCAGGATGCCAAGCTTGTCCGTGAGCGACTTGATCGTGCCGCTCGTCTTCATCGTCGTCACGGTGGCCGCGCTGCCTTGCAGGTCATGGATGGAAGCCAACCACGCGCGCCCGGTATCCACATCCATGTGCCGGAATCGGATGATCGCATGGGGCCACTCGAAGCGGGTCACGTTGGGCAGCCTGTCTTCGGGTACACCAGCTGCCCGTGCCGCTTGCGTGATGGCGGTCTGCAGGCTGCGGCGGCCGGCCGGCTCGCCTTCTAGGTGGACCGCCACATAGCGCCAATGGGGCATGTGCGCCTTGCTCATGCATCCCTCCGGTACTGGGCCGCTTTGCTGAGTCGGTTCAGGATCGCGTGGCGTCGGCGGCTTTGCACCCAGCTTCGCGTCGAGACCGCGGCCGGAGCGATGAGGCTGATGCCCAATGCGGGTCCCACGTCCATACCGAGTTTCACGAGGATCCACAGCACGGGCGCGGCACTGGCAAACAACAGTACGATCGCGAAGAACGGAAGGAACGGTTCGTTGGCCTTCTGCAACATGGCGTTGGCGGTCTCTTTGTCGAACGTCTCTGCCTCGGGTGTCAGGGGCCGTCCCTCGAAGGCATATCGGACCGCCTCGAGTGCACCTTCGTAGCCTGCTGATTCCGGTTGCCACATCTGGAACCGACTGGGCGTGAACTTGACGGTCTCGACGCGACCATCTGGCGACTCCAGGGCAAGGCCCATCTGGGTCACCTTGCCGTCGCTACTGGCAAAGGGGCTGACGAACGCCCCGGTCACGTCGTAGTAGCTCGGGTACACGGCTGCCAAGGAATCCCATCGGATGAACGGCCGGTACCAGCGCAGAATCAAGGGTCGGCTCGGGCGGATGCCTTCATCGTAGATGCGCGTGTCGCTGGGCCAAAGGGCCGCCCAGAGCCACAGCAAGGCGAAGAATGGCAGGCCATAGACCAGGTAGATCGCCCGTAGCTGTTCGCGGGCCAGGTTCTCGAGGCTCCCCATGCCCCAGACGACGGCTGAGACCAAGAGCCCTGCATAGATGATCGGGTGGGCCCGCGGTGGTCCGTATTCGAAGAGCAGCTTCACGACAATGCGACGATGGCCTCAGCCAGGTCGCCACCGGCCGCTTCCAAGGCTTCGCGGGCGGCGTCCTCTTCGCATCCGGTCTGCTCCATGACCATCTTGACGTCGTCCTCGGAGAATGCAAGGCGGACCTCGTGCTGCTCGACGCGTGGGGTGCCGCTGATCTGCCAGGTCTCCGTACCTTGCGCCTTCATGATGGTCACCTCGGCTTCGTCGAACACGTAATCCTTGTCCGCCGTCTGGATGGTGATCTTCTGCACGCCGTCGACTTCCGTGACGTCGATGCCGAGCTTGCGCATCATCATCTGCATCTGTCGAGGGTTGCCGCCCATGCCTGGGATCATGCATCCGCCGACACGGTCTCCTCTTATGGGCATTTGCCCATCCTGTCGTGTGGAACCGCTACCGATCAAGGAGTTCCGTAGGCTGGACCTGAACAGCGAGGAGCTAGGCGTGCCGGTGAGCAAATTGATGGCCAACGCGGGCCGGGCCTTGGCGGAGGCCGCTCGCGCCATGGGCGACTCCGTGCTGCTTCTGTGCGGCAAAGGCAACAACGGCGGCGACGGGTTTGCAGCGGCGGGGGTCCTGCACCGGTGGGGCGTTCCCGCGACCGTGGTGCTGGTCGAACCCAAGAACAAGATCCGTGGGGTGGCGCGTCAATATCTTGACCTGCTCCCCGCCGAAGCCGTGCAGGCGTGGGGGCCGCGTCGACCATGGCAGGCCGATGTGGTCGTGGATTGTCTGCTCGGTTCGGGGCTTCACGGCAAACCACGCAAGCCCTACGATCAGGCCATCCGGTGGATCAACAAGCACCCCCGCGTGCTGGCTTGTGATGTTCCCAGCGGCATGGGTAGTGGCCTGCAGGTCCAGGCCACGCGGACGGTGACGTTCCATGCCATGAAGGAGAACATGGAGGGTGCCGGTGAGGTGACCGTCGCGGACATCGGGATCCCGGCCAGGGCAGATTTCGTCGGCTTTGGCGATCTGGATGCCGCGTGGATCCGCAAGGAGCACCCGCACAAGGGCGATCACGGACGGGTCCTGGTCATTGGCGGGGGGCCGTACAGTGGGGCACCCCATTACGCGGGCATGG
>JBFKXH010000232.1:0-2656 GCA_041638175.1 Thermoplasmatota archaeon | reverse complement strand
GGCGCGTAGTGTGGCTTCTGGATGAGCCAGCCCTTGTCGTTGAGACGTCGGAACTGCCATTGGATGAACTTCTGGTAGCCGTCATCGATGGTCGTGCAATTGCGCCGATCGTCGATCAGGAACCCGAATTTCTTCCAATAATCATGGGTGTAGACCTGGGCAAAATAGTCCACCACCGCGGCCGGGTCGGTCAGGGCCTCCAGCTCGCCGCCGTATCCATTGCTGCGCAGGTAGTCGGTCTTCTCGCCGCGTTCAACTTCCTTGGCGAACGCGACCGCCGGAATGCCGCTGGCGTGGAAGCCGGCCGGGTAGACCACGTTGTGGCCGGTCTGGCGCTTGTAGCGGGTGAAGACATCCCCGTAGGTGAAGCCGCGCATATGCCCCACGTGCAGGTACCCGCTGATCCCAGGGTATGCAAAGTGAAGGAAGTAGCTCGGCTTGGCCTCGTCGTGGTCCGCAAGGTGCAGGCCGGCGTCCCACCAGCGTTGCTGCCACTTGTCTGTGATCGCGTCCAGGTCCCAGGCCATTTCGGACGCGCGACGGGCCGCGCGGGTTTCAACCTTGTCAGGCCAACGGTGCCGGTTCGTACCAGACGAGGAGGCCTGCGCCCGTGACGGCGACATCGCCGGCACCGGAACATCCCTGCACCCGGATGGTGTAGTCGCCCATGGGTTGCTGGCCCCCTGCGCTGACGCTCTCTTCCTTGGCGCTCGTCGTGGCGCTGCCAAGCGAATTGCCGCCGGGCCCGAAGACGAAGATGTCGACGTCGTTGATCGTGGTGCTGCCGCTCACCGTGAAGACCAGGTCCGTGGCGTGCACCCGGGTGCCGTTGGCGCCGTCGTCCTTGATGGTCCAGGTCAGGTCGACCGTGCTCACCTGGGAGCCTGGGCATTGGACGCTCGGAACGCCATGGCCGACGACCTGGGCGGTCTCCGAGAAGGCAAGATCGAGGGTCTTGCGGACCTCGGGTCGGGCCGTCGCGTTCAAGGGGTCACTACCGGAGGCCAGTTCCACGTCGTCCGGGTAGCCGTCCCCGTCCGTGTCTGCTGGGCCGGTCGGTTCTTCTGCGTCTTCTGTGGCACAGCCGGCAAGAAGGAGGGCGATGCTCAGGACGATGATGCGCATGACGGGCCACTCATGCATCGCGCATGTCAACTTTGCGGCGCGATTCATGCAGTTCATATCCCCCTTGGCCTCTGTTGGTTTCGTGTTCCGCGAGCAGGTGGCCGAGCATTACCGCAACAAGGGCTATCGTCTCCATGAACAAGTCAAGATCCGCGGTGAGTCGGGAATGGTCCATGCATGCGACCTGGTCGCGCAGGGCCCCCTCGGCAATCTGGTCATCCAGTTCGAGGACGAAGGCGGCATTGAGGGGCCCGAAGTGCAGGCGGTCGGTCGGGCCGCCCGCGACGTGGGCGCGACGGGCGTGCTGGCGATCGAAGAAGTGCCCTCCGCTGTTCGCCAACGCGCCCTCCAAGCCGGCGTGGTGGTCTTGGATGCCGCGACGCTGCACGCGCCGCCACCCAGCGAGCCGGGGCCGGCCGAAGAGCCAGAGTATCCGCCATGGCCGACGGGTGAGGTGACGCGACGTAAGGACCCAGGTATCTGGAGCCATCCGCGCCGTGATCCCGCGCCAGCGCCGGAAGCGGAGGTCGGGTCCTTCCAAGTGACCGAGCTGCCTACCCAGGTGCAGACGCCCCCCACCCCCGAGCCGGAGGGGGCCTCGGAGCCAGGTCAATTCGGGTGGTTGCCGACGGGACGGCGCGTCGAACCCGTGGGGCAGGCCACGAAGCCGCGCGGCCCCGCCCCTGTGCCGGAAGCAAAGCGAGAAGCCCTCCTGGGCCTTCGCGTGGTGCTCTTGGCCCTGCTGGCAGGCGCCGTGGGCGGCGCGGTCTATTTCGGATTGTCCGTGCTGTGATCTCCGTCTTTGAGGATGGCCATCCGGTCCAGTCCGGCGCCTGAGATCTGCCCCATCACTTCGTCACGCATCTGGTCTACGAGCCATTGCTGGAAAGCCGGGGTCATCTCGTAGTCGTCGCACGGGGCCACGTCATCAGCTGCCTGGCCGGCCATCACCGCTTCTTCGTACGCGCCGCACGTCTTGCAATGCACGAGGTGTCCAGTTCTTGGCGGTTCATGGATGCTTTGCCCAACGGACTGACCAGAAACCGTAAATGGTGGGCGGACGGCGTGACTGCATGCGCGTGGCCTTGATGGTGTGCCTTGTCGCGTTGGCCGGCTGTGCCAGCTCGGACAAGGCGACCGGGACGGATGATGAAGGGACGAACGACGGCGGCGAGGTGGCCTTGCTGACGCAGAATGTGACCCTGAGCGCGGATGCACCGCTGACTACCGAGGCATTCACTGGCGCCTTCACACGGGCCCATGATCCCATGCTGGCGGACGCGGTCGGGCCGGCCGTGCAGAACCATGACCTGGGCCACATGCTTTCAGCGGGCCACAATTTCATCCGCGCCTCCATCGAGCCGGCTGACGGCACTTTCGGGATCTCCTTGACGCCGGATGACCTCGCGCAGATCTGGACCTATGATTGCGGCGGTTGTATGTCCCCTGCCGAATCGTTCGAGGCGGCGGTGTCGCCTGGGGATCTCCAATTGAGCGTCCGGTATTATGGCAGCAGCCTCGCCCAGGCAGC
>JBFKXH010000231.1:0-2692 GCA_041638175.1 Thermoplasmatota archaeon | reverse complement strand
GCTGGTCATCAACAACCTGCTGATGCAAGGCTACCGCGACGTGTTCCTGGATTATGGGCCCGAGATCCCAGACGGCGTCTCGGTCATTCCGGCCATGGGTCGTGCCCAGGTGTACCACCCCGAGTTGGAACGGCACATCGCGATGGATATCATCCTGTTCGTCTTCCCGAGCGGCTGAGTCTATTCCTTGTCGACCTGGAACTCGCAGAAGGCGTCGCCGCGGGCGTGGCATTTGATCTCTTGCGCATCCACCCGGCATTTCCACGCGGTCTCCATGAGGCCGGTGAAGAGGCCGGTCAAGTAGTGGCATTCCACATCGCCCGTCGGCCGGATCCCCGCACACACCGCGCATTCGTCGATGCGGATGCTGATGCGGTCGCCGGTGTCCTGGACGATGCCCGTCCGGCCGACGGCGGCGGTCTGCATGGCGAGCAAGAACTCCTCCAGGAGCGGGCGGGCGGTCTGGTCGTCTTGGATGCCTTCCGCGGCTTGCCTGCCGGTCTGCCTCCCGACGGCGTAGAACATGGCATCACCGAGTTCACCGAAACGATGCTCCATGTATTGGGTCATGCCGAGCACGACGGCTCGGTAATGGGAGAGTCCCACGTAGGGCCCCATTTCCGGGCGGCCGCCGTATACGTCCTCTGCGATGGAGACGTCCACGTCGATCTCTTCCATCTCATCCAGGCGAAGGACGCTGGAGCGCAGATCCCGCCGGACCGCCCCCAGGACCGCTTCGTCATCGGCGCCCAAGTGGGGAAGGTATCGGGAGAAAACGAACAAAAGCTCGAGAAACGCCGCCATGACCAGGGCCACAAAGGTCGTGTCGAAGATCGACACCTCGTCCAGCGGGGGCAGTTCGTTGATCTCCCAATAGACGCGCATGCCACTTGCGGCGATGAACAGCGTCATCCCCGCGATGACCAGATACCAGGCCCGCTTGAATGCGGCGCTGTTGATGAAATAGATCTCCTTGAGGTGGAGCAAGATGGGTCGACGACTCAGGAGGTAGGCGATCCCGCCCATAAGGGCAAGATTGACCACAAGGACCGTGGTGAAGACGGCCCGCATGATGGAAGGAGCATCGGCCACGGGGGGATGAGCGCCTTTGGGCTTGAAAAGGGCCTTGGCTTCTCATCCCCTACATCAACGTTTGGCAGGGTGTACAAATATTTCTTGGCAGCCAGCCGGAACGATGCGCAACGAGGACGCCGCCGCAGGTGTGGTCTCCTTCATCATCGCCCTCGCCCTATTCATGGTGGCGATCTCGGCCGTACTGCTGTTCACCCGGGACACGGCCCAAGACCGACGCGACCTGGATCATGCGGTCGACCAAGAAGGCGCATCCGCCCTCGCCCAGCTGCTTGTTGACTCACCCGGCATCGGCTGGGCGCAGGGCGCCGATTCCTTGACGCGCCTGGGCATGCAGGCGCCCAACGGAAGTGGCCTCTCGGCCGATTCATTGGCTGCCATGAAAGGCGGCACGTTCGCGGCGACCGCCAATGGTCTGCTCGACTATGACGAGGCACGTGCGAGCCTTGGCATCGTGGATGATTTCCACATCAGGATCTACCCGCCGAACCTGGCGGCAAGTCTTGGCACGGCCAACCTCAGCCACGTGCAGACCGCGTACATCGGCCATTGGCTCGGGGACCCGAGCGGCTTGCTCGACCCCTTGGACCCTGCATCGGCTGCCCAAGTGGCGGCGGACGCAGTGCAGGCGATCATCGCCGACCAGGAACGGGCTGCGCTGACGCAATTGAACGTGGATTATGACGACCTGGTCCACCTTGACTACGCAGGTTGGTCCCTCGACGTCGACCTGGCGCCGTTGCCGCCGATCCCGTTGGTCGACCACGTCGCGTCTTCGCTCTTGCAGGGCGATGTCTACCCCGACGACAAGACGTACCTGAACACGGTCTTGCCGGGGCGGCTGGCCGGTTATGACCTGCTCGTGGTCGGTAGTCAGGTGGACCAATCCAGCCTGACCAGCAACGTGGTCAAAGATGGCATCCGGGACTGGGTGCTTGCGGGAGGGATGCTGGTGGTCCTGGGCAGCGACGGGCAAAATTTCCAGTGGCTCCAGCCGCTGTTCGATGTGGGGACCTCGTCTGTCAACGGCGGGGCCTACGCCCCGGACATCAATCACCCGGTCCTGACCCAACCCAACGAGTTGGCCTGGTCGGAGTACGACAATTTTGAACTGGGCTGGGACATCAAGTCACAAGGGGCCGGCGCCCACTATGACGATTTCCAGCACATCATCATCGAGGACGGGGAGGACGTGCTGGCGATCAGCGACGAAGGGGCCTTTGGCTCAGGGCGCATCTTCCTGACAACCTACCGCATCGGCGACATCGCGGACGAATTGGGTCTGGCGGAAGGGACAGGCTTCCTGCAGAACATGGTCCTCTACCAAGACCGCTCCCACCTCTACTTGGAATATGGGCCGACGGTCCCTGGAGACCAAGCGGTGAGCGCCGCGGTACGCATGAGCCATCTGTGGGATCCGGACCTGGGTCAGGTGCCGGTCCGCGTCGAGGTCCTCTACTGGCGTAGTGCTTGAACCACGTCGGCCACTTCGCGCGCGAGGAAGCCCGCAAACGCCATGAAGAACAGCAGCAACACGATGCGGACGAACCAGATCGGCTCTTGGCGCACAGGCTGCCAACGGTGAGGGCCTTTAAACCGG
>JBFKXH010000230.1:0-2706 GCA_041638175.1 Thermoplasmatota archaeon | reverse complement strand
GGGTCCACGCGGCGGTGACCGGCCGTCGGGTCAAAGGGTTGCCGTCACTTGGGCGTCAACAAGCCAGGGAGCATGACCATCAGCAGCACGCCCAAGGCAAGCAAATGCCATTTTGCGACCTGCCCGGTCCGCCCCTGCAGGAAGGATGCATCCGGCCGCGTGCCGCGGTGCCACGTGAAGGCGGCGACGAATGGCGCGCTGGCTGCCAGCATCATGGTCGGGATCGAGACGAAGAGCCTCAGCCCCTGCTCTTCATCGAATTGCAGGAACCACCACAGAGCAAACAGCGCGGTGGCCACGATGTTGGCAAGGAGCCACCCCCAGAGGAGCCGATCGATCAGGGGATCTTTTGCTTCCTGTTCACCGGGAGGTGCCCAGTCCATCAGGCCAACAAGTGCCGAGCGATGACCATGCGCTGGATCTCGCTGGTGCCCTCGAAGATCTCGAAAATCTTGATGTCGCGCATGTACCGTTCCACGTTGTAGTCCTTGGTGTACCCGTTGCCGCCGTGGATCTGGACCCCATCGATGGTCGCCTTCATGGCCATCTCGCTGGCGAACAACTTGGCCCTGCTGGCGGCGTGGGTGAACGGCAGGCCACGGTCCTTGAGGGTGGCCGCCTTCAGATACAGGTTGCGCGCCGCTTCGATGTGCACATCCATGTCGGCCAGCTTCCATTGGATGGCCTGGTTGGCCGCGATCGGCTTGCCGAACTGATGGCGCTCCTTGGCGTAGGCCACGCTGTCCTCGAAGGCCGCCCTGGCGATGCCCACGCTGCCTGCCGCCGCCATGACGCGACCCGTATCAAGCGTGCTCATGGCGATCTTGAATCCGTCACCCAGGTCCCCCAGAAGGTTCGCCTCCGGGACCCGCAGGTTGTCGAAGAAAAGCTGGTTGGTGTAGCTGGCGTTCAGGCCCAGCTTCTCTTCGTTCTTGCCGACGTTGAAGCCTTCCCAATCGGTCTCCACGATGAACGCACTGATGCCCCGCGCATCGGTGGTCGCCGGGTCCGTCCTGGCAAACAGCACGCAGGTATCGGCCACGGCACCGTTGCTGATGTAGACCTTCTGTCCGTTGATCACCCATTCGTCGCCGTCTTTGGTGGCACTGGTCTTGAGGCTGCCCGCATCGCTGCCCGCCTCCGGCTCGGTCAATGCGTAGCACCCCATGGAGGTGCCTTGCGCCATGGGCGTGAGGTATTGGTGCTTCTGTTCCTCCGTGCCATGGTGCAGGATCGGGCCGACGGTCAGGCTGGCGCTTGCTCCGTAGATGACGCTATGGCTGGCACAGGCGCGTGCGATCTCTTCGGCAGCGATGGCGAAACTGACGTAGTCGGCGCCCGGCCCGCCGTAGGCCTCGGGCACGGTGATGCCGAACAATCCCAGTTCGCCCATGCGTTTGGCGGTCGCCTCGGGGAACGTATGCTCGGCGTCATGTTTGCCTGCGACGGGCATGATCTCCTTTTCGGCGAGTTCCCGCACCATGTCCCGGATCATGCGCTGTGCATCGGTCAGTTCGAAATCCACGCACGCCGATGTTACGTGCGCGCCTTCAATGTGACGCAACGGTAGCTTCAATGGGGCGCCCTTTGTGCGCCGGCTGTGCAGCCCGTGATCCCGTTCAAGATCCGCCTGAGTGCAGCGTTGATGGCACTCTTTGGTGCCTTGCTGGTCCTCAACATGGCGCTCGCCAGTTTCATCATCTTGGCTCAGCCGGATGGCGGTGCATTCGCGGAGGGTGGCAAGCTGATCGTGGAGGTCGTGGACGGCGAGACGGACATCTCGGCGCCCGTCTGGTTGGATGACGACGTCAATGTGACCTGCACGACCCCATGCACCTTGGATCTGGATCATGCAAGCGGCTCGGTCACCCTGGGTCTCGAATCCAATGTGACCCGGACGTTCTACGTGCCCCGGCAGACCACACAAGCATGGACCCATGAAGTGGGCGAGTCGCCAGGCACCGCGCCTTTGGTCCCTGCCAAGGTCGATGCCGCGGTCCCCATGGTCCTTGTCGGTGCCGGGGTCGTGAGCCTGTACGCGGCCGTACGCCTTTGGCGGGTCCGGGAATGGCGCCTTCCCCTGATCGGCGCGCTTGCCGTTGGCCTGTCCGGGGTCCTGGTGTTCAACGTGGTGGCGATCGCAGCCGGCGCCTTCGCGCTCTGGGCGGTGCTATCTGAAAAGGATCGGTTGGCGGGCACGGTCGCGTGGCCGACCCTCGAGGAGCGCTTCCCCGACGAAGAGGAGTGATCACGCCAAGGGCTGCCAATCTTCGAGGCTCCGTCCAAGGTCGGCCACGCGTACGCTGCAGGCCCGCGTGGCGGCCGATCGGATCTTCTCGGCCAGGGCATCCGCTTCGTGGGCCGTGGCATTCGGGGCCATGTCCATGCGGACGATGCAGAGGCCTCCTTCGTACACCTGCATCAATCGATCCGCTTCCGTCCGGCGGCGCAGGATCTCACCCCACCCGTCGTGTTGGGCGATCGGTCCCACATCAAAATATCGGGCCGTGGCGCGCCAGATGTTGGGGCGATCCTGCGTCACCCGGAAGGTGGCAGAAAAGAGGGGTCCTGCAGCCGCGACCAGATCTTCGATGGCCGACTTGCTGCCATTGATGACCTCGTAATGGATGTCCAATCCGTCGTCCAGGATGTCGTCGGCCACGTACATCCGGACTGCCATGCCGGGGTGGTCTGCCGTGGCCTTGC
>JBFKXH010000229.1:0-2746 GCA_041638175.1 Thermoplasmatota archaeon | reverse complement strand
GTCGATCTGGTGCACGAACTGCCGGTCGGCCAAGGATTCGGCATGAGTGCCGCAGGGACGTTGGCGGCATGCCTGGCCGTCACCCATGCCCAGGGGTTGGACCCGGAAGCCGCCTTGCTGGCGACCCATGAGGCGGAGGTGGCCCAAAGTACCGGGCTCGGCGACGCGGTCGGCAGCTGGTTCGGCAACGGTGAGCTACGCATCAAGCCCGGGTGTCCACCCCACGGATGGGCGATGCAGGTCCACAGCAATGCGCAATTCCTGTTTTGCGTGTTGGGCGACACCATCGAGACCGGGCGCATCATCCGCGACCCGGATTGGAAGGAGCGGACCCGCCGCTTGGGCGATGCCGCCGTGGACCGGGTGCTGGAGATCGGACGAGAAGGTGCTTGGCAGGCCTTGCTCCAGGAATCCCACGACTTCAGCCAGGCCTTGGGTCTGATGCCGAGCCAGATGTTGGCATTGGGCAAGCAACTGCCCGAGGACGTGCGTTGGGGGCAATGCATGCTCGGGGGCACCATGTGGGTCAGCGGCGCGGCCGGCGATCTGGATCGGGCGGAGGCCTTGCTCGAGGGTCACGGCGACATCATCCGGTGCGGCGTCGATACCAACGGAGCGCGGCTTGTGCGTCATGTGCCCGTCCACAATCCCTGAAAAGGAGGAGTGTCATGGAAGCGCCATGGAGCCCGTGCACGTGGATGATCTTGCCGTCGAAGAGGACGGCCACGAAGAGCATCGCGTGCGCCGCGTGTACCTGGGCCGGGCCACGGGCCTGACCCAATTGGGGGCCAGCGTCTACGAAGTGCCACCGGGCAAGCGCGATTGGCCCCTGCATTTCCACCATGCCAACGAGGAGGGCTTCTATTTCCTTGAGGGCGAGGGCGTGCTGCGCACCCCTTCCGGCGAACATCCGGTCCGACCGGGTTCGTTCTTCGGGGCCAAGCGACAACCGGAATGCGCCCACCAGGTCATCAACACCGGAGACGTACCGCTTCGGTTCCTGTGCTTTTCGGGCATGGTCGCCCCGGACGTGACCGAGTATCCGGAACAAGGGAAGCTCGGGGTCTTCTGCGGCGGCGCGCCCGGGACACCCGATGAGGCGCGTTCGATCAACGAGGTCCATCGAAGGGAAGGGGCGGTGGGCTATTGGGACTGAAATCCATCAGGACGCGCCTTGTTGCCTCGGCCGGGAAGGAGGCGACGCCCGCCGAAGAAATGGATGAAGATGCGTTGGCGGCCAAGGAAGCAAAGGCCAAGCGCCGCCGGGAAAAGTCGGCCAAGCGCAAGAAACGCATCGGGCGTCTGCTCATCCTCATCGTGGCGTTGCCGCTGTCGTTCTTCACCGTCATCGGCGTGGCGAGCATGCCGCTCTTCATGCTGACCGAGATGCCGTTGATCCCCGTGGGGGTCTTTCTCATCCTTGCCGGCCTTCGACCGGCGGTCCTGGGGACCAACCAATTGGCGGACATCGGCGCGGTCGTCGCGTTTCTCAACATGTTCGCCCTGGGCTTCATGGTCGGCCATTGGGCACCCTGGCTCATGGGCATCGTGCCCACCATGGTCTTCTTGCTGGGCACCTGGCTTGTGCGCGAGAACGTGCGCTACGAACCCCCGGTGCCGATCTTGCCCGACCTGCCCGAAGTCTAGGCGTGGTAGCTCATCGGGAGCTTGAGCGCCTTGTGGCGCTTGTCGATGTCCGCTTCGGCCAGACGGCGGAACCCGTCCGGGTCGATGACCGCCACATCCATGCCGTTGCCGGATGCGCTGTCTCGGCGCATGGCGGCGTTGAGGCCACGGATCGCCAGGTCAGTGGCCTTCTTGACGTCCATTTCATCCTCCATGCGATCTTCTAGGACACCGTAGACGAAGGGACTTCCGCTGCCGGTCACGGTCCACGCTTCCGGAATCGCTCCGCCAGCAGAATCGATGGAGTAGACCCCGCCACCACGGGCATCGTAGCCACCGACGATCAGCTGCACCCAATAGGGTTGGAATTTGGATTGGTTGAGCATGTTGCCCAGCAGCGTCGCGGCGCCGCGAACGGGCATCGCTGCGTCTCGCTTGTAGCGGTACAACTGGGCCTGGGCGGCCAGGTTGCGGGCGATCATCTGGGCATCGCCCACCAAACCCGCCGTGGTCAACGCCAAGTGGTCGTCCACATTGAACAGTTTCTGGGTGTTCTTGTGGCCGATCAAGTGCCCCATCGTGGCGCGCTTCTCCGTCGCCATCACGACGCCGTCGCTGGCCGCGATGGCGAGGGTCGTGGTACCGGTCTTGACCGCATTCTTGCCAAGGTCTTGGTGGTCCATTGCACCCTCTACGTGGGCGTCGGGCCTTTTTATTGTGCCGGTCGAAGGGTCGATAAGCAGACCCGACTGGCCGCCACCGTGGAGTTCGTCGTCATCTGCGTGGGGACCAGCCATCCGGGCAATGTGGGGGCGGTCGCGCGCGGTGCTGCCAATTTCGGAGTACAGTCGCTTCGTTTCGTCGCGCCACGCTGTGACATCCATAGCGATGAAGCCCTGGCCCGCAGCGTCCACGCCAAGGAGCTCTTGCTGGCCGCCGAAGTGCACGAGTCGTTGGCGGATGCCCTGCATGGTACGAGCCTCGCGGTGGCGACCAGCGCCCGCCAGACGACCGCCGACAATCGGTTCCTTCGAAAGCCCTTGGACGTGCGCGACTGGGCCGAGGGGCTCGAGGCCTTCGAGGGCACCCTGGCGTTCGTCTTTGGCCGGGAAGACAGCGG
>JBFKXH010000228.1:0-2748 GCA_041638175.1 Thermoplasmatota archaeon | reverse complement strand
GCTTGCGATGGCGTTGGCCATGCTCGATGAAGTCGTGAAGGCTTCATAGCCCGGCGATGGTGTGGCCTCGTGCGGCCCTGGTTCTTGCTGCTTTTGATCCCGCTCGTGCCCAGCGTGGCTGCGCAGACGTGTGACGCACTGACGCTGGACAACGTGGAGCCTTGTCAGGCCGAGGCGGTCGAGCGGGCCATGGCGTTCCTGGCAGATGGACCTCGCGGCTATCTCGGCATGGAAGCGGCTGCCGCCGCGGGCATGGACCTCGGGTCGTGGCCGGACCGGCCGCTTCGTGGCACCATGGTCCTCGAGGCCCCGGAAGGTATCGCCGGGGGACCCATCCGCCTGGTAGGTGCCGCCGCGGCAAGCGGGTACGATGTGCGCGCCTATCCGACGCCTGATGGGCCGGTCGATCTGGTGGCCATGCTCGAGGCCAATCACGAGGCCGTGATGGCTTCCCAGAGCACGGCAGCCAAGGCGTGGCATGCGATCGCGTTGCAGGTCGCCGGCGCCGATCCAGCGCTTCGGGGTGCGGCTGTGGATGCGATCCTGGCGGCTCAGAACCCGGATGGAGGCTGGCCGTGCATGGGGGGTGGCAGCAATCTCGACTGCACCGGTTTTGTCGCGGCCGCCGTCCGTCTGGACCTGGATCATCAGGCGCGCATGGATGCCCTGGCATTCATTGAGGCCCATCGGGTCGGTGGGGGCTACGCGCCCAGTGTGGATGCGGCCGAGCCCAATGCGCAGACCACGGCGTGGGCGGTCACCGCCTTGTATCATTGGAAGATCCCCTATCAGCCTGACCTGGAGGTGATCGGGTTCTTGTTGTCGATGCAGGACGAGGATGGATCGTTCCGGCTTTCGCCAAGCGAAGAGGGCATCACGGGGTGGGTCACGGCCGAAGTGGTTCCCGCCTTGTCGTGGCCTCATCCGGCCAAGCACTACGAGCCCTTCCAGGCAAAAATGGAGGTCACGCCCACAGAGGTGGGGGCGGCTGTGCGCCTCACCACCGACGCTGCCCAGGCCACATGGACCATCGGCGGCGTCGTCCACGAGGGCGCGGAGGTGGAAGTAGAGCTTGGACCTGGGCTTCACGCGATCCATGTACACATGGAGGGGGGCGGCCATGCCCGGGACATCATCCATCTGGTCGTACCGGCTGGTGACGAAGAAGCGTCTGCTCCCGGGTTCTTGGTGGCGCTGATCGCCATGGGTTTGGCCGGCGGGGTGTCTAGCGCCCGTACCGGCGTTGCCGTTTCTGGTACTCCTCGATCGCGCGCATGAAGCGGGCCCGGTCCAGTTCAGGCCAGTTGACGTCGGCAAAGTAGAGTTCGGCGTAGGCGATCTGCCACAGCAGGAAATTGCTGATGCGTTCCTCGCCACTGGTCCTGATCAAGAAGTCCGGATCGGGTAGGTCGGGCACGTACAAGCGCTCGCGGATGGTGGTCTCATCGACCGCATCAGCGGCCAGGGTGCCTGCTTCTACGTCCTTGGCGACCCGGCGCACGGCGTCGACGAGTTCTTGTCGGCCTCCGTAGGCGACGGCCACGTTGAAGTGGTAGGCGTCGTAGTCCTTGGTGGCTTCCATGACGTGCCGGGCAGCGTCGCGGACGCTCTCAGGCAGGAGTCCCAGGTCGCCGATGACGCGCACCTGGATCTTGTGTTTGTGGACCCGTTGGTCGACCGCCATCTTGCGGAAGTTGTGTTCAAAGAGTTCCATCAACAGTTCGCGCTCTTCGTCGGCGCGCTGAAAATTCTCCATGGAGAACGCGTACACCGTCAGGACGCGGATCTTCAGTTCCAGACACCAATCCAGGACCGTCTCCAATCGTTCCTGGCCGGCGATGTGGCCCATGCCGGAGCCGAGGCCGAGGACCTTGGCAAAGCGCCGGTTGCCGTCCATGATGATGCCCACGTGGTGGGGGATGGGGCCTTTGCGGACCCGGTCGCGTAGGCGGTGGGCGCGGATGCGGTCCATGCGGCTGACGATCGCCCACGTGATGCGGCGGTTGGCCAGCCAGCGGGCCGGTCCGCGGATGGCTCGGTAGCGCAGGAGCTGTTTGGCCACGTCGTCGATGCCGCGGCCGGTGCGCTTCTCCACCTCCTGGATGCGGTCGCCCACGATGGTGCGAGGTTGGGCCGGTTTATGGAGTAGGTACTTTCACTTACCCTGGAACCGCAACCATACCACTTGCCCACCCATGTCGTGGCATGGAGCGCATCATCTTCCATGTGGACATGGATGCGTTCTACGCGTCCGTCCATGCCCGTGAGGACCCACGACTGGCCACGGTGCCCCTTGTCATCGGCGCCGACCCACAGGGAGGTCGGGGGCGTGGCGTGGTGTCCACCGCCAACTACGAAGCCCGTCGCTTCGGCATCCACAGCGCCATGCCCATCAGCAAGGCCTACGGACTGTGCCCACACGCCACCTTCATCCGGCCCGAGTTCAGCAAGTACAAGCCCGCCAGCCAGGAGGTCATGGCGGTCTTGGAGCGCTACGCACACGTGCTGCAAGTGGTCGGCATGGACGAAGCGTACCTGGCGATGGACCGCCACGACTGGGACCACATCGCCTCCGTGGCGCGCAGTCTGCAGGCAGCGGTCAAGCGCGAGACCGGCCTTGCATGCAGCATCGGCGTCGGGCCCAACAAGAGCATCGCCAAGATCGCCAGCGACTACCGCAAACCCCACGGGGTCACCGTCGTACGCCCCGAAGACGCCTCCCATTTTCTTGATCCACTCCCGGTACGG
>JBFKXH010000227.1:0-2772 GCA_041638175.1 Thermoplasmatota archaeon | reverse complement strand
GCGGCCCGACGACCCGATCAACAATCCGACCATGGCCGCATGGGTGCGACCCGCGTGGTGCTGCAAGAGCCAACGAAGGCCGGTGCTGGCGACGACGACACCCACCAGCGCGCCGAGTGCCAGAAGCGCCAAGATCACCACATCCAGCGAGGCGATGCCTTGCAAGACCATGGCATAGGCCCCAAGCAGCAGCAACACGAAGCTGCCGCTGATGCCGGGAAGCATCATGGCGCAGACCGCCAATGCGCCGTAGAACGGCAAGCGCCAAAGGGGTGGCGCGCCGGCCGGTTCCAAGATCGTGATCCCCCACGCCAAAAGCGCCGCCGCCGATGCCACTCCAAAACCGGCCCAAGAGGGGTCGGCCTTACGCAAGACACTGGGCACGCTCGCCAAGATGAGCGCCAAGAACAAGGACGACATCAGCATGGGTGCAGCGTCCAGCGCATGGGTGAGCACACGGGCACCCAAGTAGAGCCCGGGCACCAATCCGAGTCCAAGGGCCGCCAGGAAGCGAACATCGTCGGTCACCCATCCTCGCAGCCGCTTGGGCCAATCCTTGATGTCGGCCAAGGCGGCGATGAACCGTTCGTAGATCCCCAGGATCAGGGCCATGGTGCCCCCACTCACGCCCGGCACCGCATCCACGAAGCCCATCACCGCGCCCTTGGCGGTGACCCTGAGATCAATCATCCTTGACGATCTCGGCGACCAGGTGTTCGGTCTGATCGCGCCGCTCCTGGTGTTCTTTCAGGAACTCGAACAACAACCCCGCGGCTTCCTTCTTGCAGCCGCCACAAAGGCGCGTGCCGTCGAGGCACTCCGTGCGCACCTCGTCCAAGTGATTGTCGTCTTGTGCCACGTGGTACAAGTAGAGCTCGTAGACCGGACATTTGTCGGGTTCCCCGCCCTCTTCGCGTTGTTGCTCGGCGGTCTCCTTGCCGCCCGTGACGCTGCGCATCACCTTCTTCTGGGCCTCGGCCGGGTCGTCCGTCAAGAAGACGCTGCTTTCCGGTCTGCTGCTGCTCATCTTGTCGCCGGTCAGGCCGGTCATGAAGCGGTGGAAGGTGGCGCTGGGCCGAATGAAGCCCATCTCGCCTTTCTTGGACTCCGCTTGGGCAAGCGCCCGGTCGAGGGCCCGGACATCCCGACCGCGCAATTGTTTGCCAAGGGCGATCTGCCCATGCTTCTCGTTGCGTTTGCGGTCGGTGCGGGTGCCCATGCCGAGGTGGTCCAAGACCGCGTCGGCGACATCGAGCCAACGGGACTTGTCCTCTCCCTTGACGGTCAGGGTCCATTCGCCGTGTTGCTGTACGATGTTGAAGCGGCGCCATTGCTGGGCGATGTCCCGCGCCAGGCGCAAGTGGGGATCCTGGTCAACGCCGACCGGCACAAGGACCGGACGAGGGCCGCCAAGATCCGGCTGTTGGACGTGCAGGATGTCCGCGGCCTGCACCAAAGGCGCGTTGATGTGTGCGATCGAGGTGTCTCCCGTGAAGCCGTACAGGGCCTGCATCTGCGAGAGGTTGACGCGGGTGGCAAACCGGTCTGCCAGGTCCTTCACGCGGTGTCGCTTGGTCTGGAAATAGACCTCGGCCGTGGCAGGGTCCAAACCCAGCGCGAGGTAGTTGCGGATGTATTGGTCCAGCGCAAGGTCACGGGCCTTTTCGAGACTGAGGCCGCGCGCCGCGACCGCCTCGAAATCGGCGACCGCAATGTGCAGGTCTGCGCCCGCCTTCTGGTGTGCGATGCATTGCTCGATCACCATCTTGTGGCCTAGATGCATCAGGCCGCTTGGCATGAGGCCGGTCATGACGGCCCAAGGGTCCCGGTCCTTGATGGCGTCCCGGACCCGTTGGAAATCCCGGTGCCCGAAGACGACGCCCCGGCGCAACAAGGCATGCGGTTCGTCGAAGATCTGCCAATCATCGGTACCGAACGCCTCGATGCCGAATTGGGCGCGTAAACGGCCGTAGTCCTGGTATTGGCTGCTGCCCCAGGGGTCGATCTCCACGGTGCTTGCGAGCCGTCCCTGCTTCAAGGGTTCTTCGGGACGAACAGACCGACCAGACCGACCGCCCCCAGGAGCGCAGGACCGATCCAGGTCGGCACTTCCTTCGTGACCGCCCCAGGCTCGTTCTGTGCTAGCCAAGCAGGTACGTAGGTGGCTTGACCCGGCATGGTCGGATCGGGGCGTGCCAACACCTGCCAGAACCCGGTCTCGTCGGAGGCTGCGTGCAAGACATGTTCACCCGCGTCGATGGGGATGCTGATGGGCTGGCCGTCCCGCGTCGTCGCCACGTGCTCTCCGTCCAGGTACCACTCGACCGGCGCCTCACCGGTGCCCTCGGAGACCAGGCGCAGGTGGGTGTCGATGGCGACGTGAGGGGTCATGGTAAGAATGACAGCCAAGGCGATCATGGGATCACCGTGAAGCTGGTACCGTAGTCCCCGGCGGGAAGGGGGGACGGGACCGCCAGGCGCATCTGGACGTCATACGAAGCGCCCGCCGCGAGGGTGGGCAACGGCGTCAAGGGGCCATCGTACGCGATCTCCTGCCCTGCGATGAGCAGGGTCAAGGCATCCGGTACGAAGGAAGTGGGGCCCCGGAACGATGAGATGTCGATGCGAGGTGTGACCGATCTCTCGCCCAGGTTCTCCAGCCGGAACGGAGTGGACGTGACATTGCGTGCGCCTGGCGCCATGGCCGGGAACGTGATCGGTGCCGCCATGGTCACATGCAGCGCCCCGACCTGGATCTCGATGGTCCGACTC
>JBFKXH010000226.1:0-2776 GCA_041638175.1 Thermoplasmatota archaeon | reverse complement strand
TCACCCACCCCCGCATGGTCCCCAAATGGCTCGGCGCCGTCGTCATGATGTCCTTGACCGTCTGGGCATGGGGCCCCTGGTCGTGGCTGGCCTTGCTGCTCGGAGCGGCCTGGTTCTTTCCCAACGAGTATGCGATCCACCGCTGGGTGTACCACCGGGTCGCGGTGCGCCAGGGCGTGAAAGGACCGGCCCGGAGCCACATCCTGCACCACTTGCACCCGCCGCAGCTGCGCTTCATCTTCAACGACCCGCGCTTCAGCGTGACCATCGGCGTGGTCTACTTTCTGGTGGCGTGGGCGATCTTTGATCTTGGGGTCGCCTCGGCCTTCAGCGCCGGCAACTACGCGGCCTTGGTGTACTACGAGTATGTCCATTTCACCGCCCACCGCCCGGTGCGCCCTTGGATGCCGTGGCTTCGGCCGCTCAAGCGCATGCACCTGTGGCACCACTACAAATCGGAACAGTACTGGTTCGGGGTGACCAATCGCATCTTCGACCACGCATTCGGCTCGTACCGGGACCCCAAGCAGGTCGAGCCATCGGATACCGTGCGTACCTTGGTCCCGCCAGAGACCCTGAACGAATGGCTAGAAACCTGAACAGGTCAACCAAACGTTGAAGTCCGGCGGGCAGTGGGCGGAGCCATGAGCTTCGATCTTTCCGGCAAGCGCGCCCTGGTCTTCGGTGTCGCAAGTGACACCAGCATCGCCTGGGGCATCGCCCAAGAACTGGCCGCCCACGGGGTCAAGGTGACCATGGGCTACCAGAAGCGCTTCCTGAGCCGCGTCATGCAGCTCTTCAAGGACACGCCCTGGATCGAGGGATGGCACGAATGCGATGCGACCAAGGACGAATCGGTCGCCGGTTTCTTCGAAGAGACCGAAGGCAAGTTCGACATGCTGGTCCATTGCATCGCATTCGCCCCCGCCGAGGCCCTGCAAAACGAGATCACGAAGACCACGGCCGAGGATTTCGCCACGGCCCTCGAGGTCTCCTCTTACAGCCTGCTCCGCCTCACGAACCACGCCCTGCCCCACATGAACGACGACGGCTCCATCGTCAGCCTCACCTACCTGGGCGCCGATCGCACCGTGCCAGGCTATCGGGTCATGGGCACCGCCAAGGCGGCCCTCCAGCAACTCACCCGGGAGCTCGCCGTGGTCTGCGGACCTCGGGGCATCCGCGTCAATACGATCAGTGCCGGACCGATCCGGACGCTGGCAGCCAGTGGTGTGCCCGGCTTCGACAACATCCTGGATTGGATGGCCCACAGCGCGCCGCTGAAGCGCAACGTGACACAAGCAGATGTGGCCAAGAGCGCCCTCTTCCTGCTCAGCGACCTGGGCAGCGGCGTGACCGGCCAGACCCTGTACGTGGACGCAGGGTACACCAGCGTCGGTGTGCCGCCGGAGCTGGACCAGATCCGCTTGCCCGGCCAAGGTGCCAAGCCGATCGTCTTCGGTAAATAGGCCGCTTTGCCCCTGGGGCCCTACCGCTGGACTGAAATGCCAGGGACCAGTGGCGCCGTTGTGCGCGTAGTCGGCGTCACCGGCATGCCCGGTTCCGGAAAATCTGAAGCCATGAGTGTGGCCACCAAGAACGGCTTCCCGGTCGTCCGTATGGGCGACCTGATCTGGGAAGAGGTGGAGGCCCAGGGGCTCCCGCGGGATGCAGAGAACGTGGGGAAGGTCGCCGACGCCATGCGCAAGGAGCACGGCGATGACGTCTGGGCCCTACGGACCGCCGAGCGCGTCAAGGCCGTCGCGCCACCCAAGCCGGATGGCAATGACCACCACCGGGCGCCATCCCACTTGGTGCTCATCGATGGCATCCGGAGCAACGACGAAGTCGAGACCCTTCGCACCGCCCTCGGCGACGACTTCATCCTCGTGGCCATCCACACCGATCCGGACGAGCGCCACGACCGGCTGACCCGCCGCGCGCGCGACGATGATCCGGCCGACCTGGAAGCCCACCATGCCCGCGACCAACGCGAACTCGGCTGGGGCCTGGCACGCACGATCGCCATGGCTGATGAGATGCTCGTCAACGACGGCGACCTGGAGACATTCCACCTGTCCGTCGAAGGGCTGCTGGACCGCATCGCCGAAAGCGACCGCGTGCAGCCGATCCTCGATTAGGCTTCGGGGTGGGGCAGGTTCTCCTGCCATCGCTTACGCAGGGCCGCCTGCGCCTCGCTGAATGTGTTCAGATTGGCGTAGGGCACGGCGTCCTGCTTGTCCGCATCCCATTGCCAAAGCTCGACGCCGGCCGTCGTGAGCAGGCCGATGCTGAGCGGATCCGCATACTCTTGCTCGAAGATGACCCGCTTGATGCCGCTGTTGGCGATCATGCGGCTACATTGGGTACAAGGCTGGGTGGTGCAGTAGATGTCGGCGCCTTCGATGGAGACGCCCGTCGTCGCCGCTTGAATGATCGCGTTCTGCTCTGCATGCAAGCACGGGCACACGTCGGCCATCATGCCACTGGGGATGTGCAGTTCATCGCGGATGCAGCCGACGTCGCACGGGTGGGGAAAATTGCGCGGCGCGCCGTTGTATCCGGTGGTCAAGACGCGCTTGGCCTGGACGATGACGGCACCGACCTGGCGCCGCGGGCATGTGCCCCGGGACTTGACAAGGTGGGTCATGTCCATGAAGTACTGGTCCACGCTGGGTCGCTCGGCCTCCGACACAAGCGCTCCAGGGGCACGCTGCTTGATAATCCGTTGCCCGTGATTGCGACTGGAAACGATGGGGCTAAGCCGACGGCCCAC
>JBFKXH010000225.1:0-2777 GCA_041638175.1 Thermoplasmatota archaeon | reverse complement strand
GCTTGGGGTTCCGGCTCGCTAGCGCGTGCCGTCTCCGCGGTCGTTGCGGGCGCTTGCACCACTTCGGGGGCGGGGGTCGACGCTTCGACCGGATCGGTAGCGGGTTCGCTGGCAGACTCTGGCTCGGTAGCGGGTTCGGTGGCAGACCCTGGTTCGGTAGCGGGCTCTGGGTCCTCGACCACCGTATTCGCTTCCTGGACGGGATCGGGCGTAGGCTCAGGCGTCGATTTCTCCATCTCGGCGGCCAATTCGGCTTCCAATTCGGCCTCGAGTTGCGCCTCCAGCTCATCCTCCAGTTTGGACGAGACGTCCTTGAGGCGGTCACGCAGGTTCTTGAACACAGGCGCGCGACCCTGGGAAGGTAGATGAGGGCTTGGGCGCCCTCCAAGATGACAGGGCGCTCACACGAGCGATCCACGCTCCAGATCCAATGCACGCGCCGGGAATCGAACCCGGGCAGATGGCTTGGGAAGCCATCGTCATACCATTAGACCACGCGTGCTTATTGCAGTCTGCCCGCCAATTGCTGGGCCGAACGAGCAAGGGTGTTGGCTTCCTCTTCAGCGCGGCGAAGGAGGGACTCCATTTCTTCGAGGCGCTCCTGGACCACTGACGCGGCCTGTCCTGCGTCGTAATCCGCGGCGTACCCAGCCCCGATGGGCACCACGATGGGCAGGTCACCCTGCAGTCGAGCGCGGATGTGCAGGCCGGCACCGATCGGCACCAGCGCATCTTGGTCCGCCTGCAAGGATGCGAGGGTCTTGACGGCGCGTCGCACTTCGTTGACCTCCTGCTGGATGGCCATCATCTGCTGCTCGACGCCGCGAAGCCGTTGCTGGACCGCCTCGAATTCCATGGCGGCCTGCCGGGCTTCTTGATCCTCGCTCATTCGAGGCGCTTCTTGGTGATGTCGCTGGGTTCGCTCGCCGGGGTCACGGACGTGATGTCCACTTGGCGGCGCGGAACGCTGTGGCGGCTGCCCAGATCGGCGAAGACCGCCTCGCGGGCGCCATCTTCCGATTCGGCCACGACTTCGATGTTGAAGTGCTGGCGGATGCGACCCATCTGAAAGTCGCCTTCACAGTTGTATGCAGTCTTGGTCATTGTCTTCACTCCAGGAATCCCAGGGCCTCTTCGATGCGGCCCAGTTCGATGCCGGTCGTCCGGCTGCCGCAGGCAGCGCCTGCGTCGTTTGCGGCCATGCCGGCCCCGACCAGTCCGTGACCGTGGTTGACGGTCCCGATCTTGGCCGGAGCATGCAGGCTGTCTTTGATGAACATTCGGTCGTCGTCACTGGCCAACGGGTGGCACAGGACGCCTTTGTTGTTCGCGATCATGGCGGTGCCGACGGTCTCCACCTCGGCGATGAGGCCCCACGCGACCTCTACATCCAGGACGTCGGCCATCTCCTGCATGGCGCCCTTGGGAAGTTCGGGGTGGACGATGGCACCCTTGTCGTTGCAGACCACGTTGTTGCCGGCGGCATTGAGCCGGCTGTGGTGAAGGCGGCAGACCGAAAGGCCCGCGTCCTTGAGCACCTGGATCTCGGCGTCGCTCGTGAAATCAGCGACCACCGCACCATGGCGGTTGGCGGCCATCAGGCTGCCAAGCAGACTCGACCCACCGATGGTGAGTTCCGTGCCAGACAGCCCGAAGGCGGCCTCCAAGTCGGCTTGGTTCTCCGTGGTCAAGCCGGGGGGAAGGAAAAGGTGCGAGGAGGTCGCGCGAACATACACCCCGACGTTCGGGTTGCCGAATGGGTCGAGGCGCTTGAACACGGACTACTCTTCTTCGTCGTGGACGTGGCCAGACATGTCGTGGGCCGCGTCGATCCAAGCCTTGGCAGCGTCTTCCGACTTGCCAGTGGCTTCGGCGACGGCAGCCACATCGGCGTGGGCCAGGTCGTCCACAGTCTCGATCTCGATCGCCGCGAGTTTCTCCGCGGTCGCCGGGCCGATGCCTTCGACCTCGGTGACCGGCGGGCTCTCGGTCTCGCCTTCCATGCCCATCGGGGCCAGGACCGGCGACTCGGCCGCCTTTTCCTGGCGCTCGGCGATGGCCTCACGGCGGGACCCTTCGATCGTGCTGTCCGGAAGCGTCACTTCGATGACACCGTCGGCAAAACGCGTCGCGCGGACACGGATCTTGCTGGGGATGTTGTATTTGCCTTGGGCCCAGAGTGCTTCGTTGATCTCATTCGAGACCCAGACATTCTGGCTCTTCATGTGGCGTTCCAGGAAGGCGCGGACGTCCTTGACGGCACGGTCGGCGCGCTTGCTGCGCTTGCCGTGTTTGGCGTGGCGCAGGGGGATGGTGTAAATGCGTTCGAGTTCGTCAGCCATGTCAATTCACTCCTATTGCTTCAGGCGGTTCCTTCGCCAGTTGCGGCGCTTGGGGTGGCTCACGAAACCGCGGTTGGTGCGGATCATGATCCAGGCCGGCACACGGCGGTTGCTCTTCTCCGCACGAAGGAGGCGGAGTTTCTTTCCGAGGGGTTTCTTACTTGCCATGGCGGTTCCTCCCTTTACAGGGCGTCATTTCCTGGTGATGTTGATATCGCGGTCGTCGGGTTGGAGTTTCTGGAGCAGGGCTCGCAGATCGGCGTCCGACAGGCGCCGAGTGAGCCGGCCCGCTTGTGCCAGGGCGACCAGTTGATGGGTCACTTGTCTGGCAAAATCGGGCCGAGCGAGGCGGATGCGGGTGAGGCGCTCGCGCGCCTCGGAGTCAAGCACCTGCATCAGCACCCGTTCGATGGCCGCCTCCTGTTGGGCGGCGGC
>JBFKXH010000224.1:0-2788 GCA_041638175.1 Thermoplasmatota archaeon | reverse complement strand
GGGGGGCTTCCACCACGAGGCCCGTGGCTTCCTGCGGATGGAACCAGGTGCCCGCGGAGATGAGTTCCATGACGTCCCGGCCCGGACGCTCGGTCAGCACGATCTCGGCCCAATCAGGCACCGCACAGCCCGGCGCGTCGATGGCGATCAACGCCGGCGTCGTGGCCTGATGGTCATTGGAGATGGTCAGGATACGGCCGTGGCCGTCCCTTGCTGACGCTTCCAGCACAGGTTTTGCGACGACAGGTGCCCTATCAAGTTTGCTTGACGCCTACTTCAGCTTGGGCGCCGTGTCCTTGGCCTTGTTGTGGCGCGGTTTGGTGTCCATCTGCTTCAGGAGCTGGGCCTTGGTCGGCGGGCGGTATCCCTTGTGGCTGCCGCAGTACTTGCTGCTCTTACGCGAGCTGTTCTTGCACTGCAGGCCGTCCTTGGTGTACGCTGCACATTGGTGGGTCGCAGAGGCGCCCTTCGTGCCGGGCTTGGTGTTCTCCGCCGACTTGTGACGGGGTGCCGTGTCCTTGGCGTCGATGACCTTCTCGAATTCCATCGCCTTGTAGCCTTGGTGGCTACCACAGAACGTCGAGCCGGCCTTGGCCGAGTTGCGGCATTGCTTGTGGTCCTTCGTCAACGCCTCACACTGGGGCTGGTGTTCGCCGACGGGGACCTTCTGGACGACCTTCTTCTTGCGCTTGATGATCGTCGTCTTGGTCTGACGGTGCACTTCCACCTCCGGCTCCAGGTCGACGCCCGCGATGATCTTGTCGACCAGTGCCGAACTGAAGCGGCGCTCCTCCGTGTGGGTGCCTCGGTCGACCGTCGTGTAGAGGACCCGCTTTTCCCCGGAGCGGGACGGACGGTATGCTTCGCGCACCGCGCCCCCGCGGTCGGTGGTGTAGATGTCGCGGGTGCGGGTGCGGCCCTTGAAACTACTGGGCAGCGGCGGACGGCCGTGGCGGCGGCGATGGATGTTGTCGACCTCGAATTCGATCTCATCCATGGACGCATCGTGGCGAGGCATGTATTCGCTGCGCACCGGTGTGAATTCCACTTCTTCCGGCGCCTCTTCACGGCCTTCAAAGACGATGCGGCGCACGCGCCCGCCGTGCACCGGTTGCAAGCCCCCCTCGTACTCAGGCTCAGGGGACTTCTTTCCGCGTCCCTTTGCCTTGACGTTGGTGCGGTGTTCAGTGATCGGCTTGGCCATGGGTCGTCAGAGTCGACGGTTTCTTTAAAGCGTGCCCTCCAGAGCGAAGGCCTCTCCACAGTGTTGGCACGTAGCCTCTTCGCTGTCGTCCACCAGGAGGCGGCGCCGGCAGCGCGGGCACGACGCCTGCACTCGCAACGTCCACGCTGGGTCCGCAGGCTGGAGCAACCCGCAGGCCCCGCATCGGATCGCCTCCCCATCGAGGAGGATGGCTTGGCCGCAACCTGTACATGGCCGCTCCGGGATCTCGATGATCTTGACGGCCAGGCCGCACGCCGAACAACGATTGCCCACGATGTCGGCTTGGCAGTCAGGGCACTCCATACGCTCTTCATGGCGAAAAAGGCCATCAAGGTGTGGGTCCAATCACTGGGTATGGTTGACCCGGACATTGGCGCTGAACCAGGCGTCGAGGACATCGACCCGACCATCGGCATCTGGCTGATGGCCGCCAAGTCCGTGCTGTTGGCCGAGGGCTTCAAACGGGATCTCAAGCAGTTTCGCAAGCCGGGGCAGGTCTGGGGGGTCATCCGCCAGGAGCCCGGGGACATGCAGATCCACGTGCGCGCCTTCCGCGACGGACGCCTGGAATCGGAAGTCGAATTGTCCAACAAATACGTCCAGCACCTGTGGAGCCATCGCCGCAACGCCCATCCGGAGGTCTCCGAGATCCTCGCCCAGCATGGCCTGCCCATCGAGATGGTCAGCGAGACGTTCGTGCCCATCACGGGCAGCAAGCCGGAGAAGGTGATGCCGGAGGGCCGCACCAAGAACCACCACGTGGCGGCGACGGTTGCCGTGGGGCTCGGGCTGTTGATCGGCCGCCATTACCTGAAGCGGTTGGTATTCCGGCGGGTCGGGAAGGCGGCCAAGCTGGTCAAGAAGTGACGGCAGCACTTTGAGTGGCCCGCCGAGTGCACGCCCGTGCGCGTCCTCGTGGTCAGCTTGGCCGACAACGCTTCCACCAACATCCGTGATCGCCTGCTCGATACCGGGGAGTGGGTGGATACCGGCAGCGCGTTCCGCGGCCACGCCATGTATC
Source organism: Thermoplasmatota archaeon (assembly GCA_041638175.1). Lineage (GTDB taxonomy): Archaea > Thermoplasmatota > E2 > JACPAO01 > JAHFTW01 > JBFKXH01. Next base: position 542 of record JBFKXH010000224.1, on the reverse strand, counting down.
AACGCGGTTACGACGTGATGGTCCAGGTCGATGGCCCCACAATCTACGACGAGGCGCTCAGCGGTGATCTGCAGCACCTGGAGTGGCCCATCCATGCGGTCTGGTTTCTCAGCCGCCATCGCGCGGCCAGCGGCAACCCGAGCCTTACGGTCCACCCCATCGGCAACCCCGGGGTGGCTGAATACGGCGGCCGGGATCGTACATTCAGCTTGAGCGCACCAAGGGACATGGGGGCCTTGCTGCGCCGCTTGGCGCATCACCGCGACGAGGCCGGCCTGCCCCATGATGTCAGCTACGAAGCCACCCACCATGGGCCCTACATGGAGATCCCAAGTCTGTTCGTGGAGGTCGGCAGCGATGAATCGTGGTATGACGACGAACCCAGCGCACGTGCGTTGGCAGCTGCGGTGACCGATGTGCTCGATGGGGAGGGCTTCATCGATGGGCCGGTCCGGGTCGGCATCGGCGGCGGGCATTACGTGCCGCAGATGAACCGGCACGCCTTGGCCGGGGAAGCGGACTATGGCCACATGGTCGCATCC
>JBFKXH010000223.1:0-2809 GCA_041638175.1 Thermoplasmatota archaeon | reverse complement strand
TGTGGTGGTCGTTCCTGGACGAAGCGCAACTTCTCGGGAAGCAATCAATACCGGGAACTTTCGTGCAATTCTTGGTAGCGCTGCTCACGGCAATCTGGACCGTCGTTGCTTTTGTCCTGCTGGCGGCGCTCGGGCTATCCCTTGTCCCGGGGCCCTAGCCAAGAAGGAAAAATTCCCACTCGAGCGCGTCGATGTGGATAGCTTTCCTACTGTTGCAACCAAACGCCTTGCGTCTCAGATTCGATGGTGACGAAGCCGAATCGTTCGAATTGGACGACTTTGCCGATGTGTTCCAGGGCGGCGGGTTCGACGAATCCCTGAATTTCGTGCAGGGTCTCTCCGTCGGGTTTTAGGACCGTGAATTTGGGTGCGCCGAGGGGTAGCCATTGCACGATGGGCATGGACCGGTCGAGTTGTTCGCCGGTCCAGAATCCGGTGCCGCCGGCGATCATGATGTTGCCGAGGTCCTTGAGGCGGAGTTGGTTGTTCTTCTCGTCGCCGGGTACGTGGATCGTCCCTGTGGCTTCGATGGTCCTTGTGCCGCGGTCGTGGCTTGGGTGTATCAAGGGCTTGGCGATCTTGTTTTCGAGGCCAGTGACGCTGATCGTGTTCGGGTTGGGGACGAAGAAGTAGCGCGGCGCTTCGTCGATGATGGCCTTGTTGGGGGCTTCGACGTTCTCCATGGAGATGGCCACGTCTTTTTCGGAGATGCCCATGTCGTTCCAGAATCTGCGAAGGGCGGCGGCGGTGAAGCCGCGTCGGCGCAGGGCTTGCAGGGTCGGCAAGCGGGGGTCGTCCCAGCCGCTGTATTCACCGCTTTCGATGCCTTTGCGCATGCCGCTGGTGCTGAATTTGCCGAACTCGTGGACGGATACGCGACCCCAGTAGAGGGTCTCGGGGTAGTCCCATTCCATGTGTTGGTAGAGGAATTGTTGTTTGCGGGTGGAGTCCATGAGGTCCTTGCCGCGGATGATGTGGGTGACGCCTTGCAAGTGGTCCTCGACGGCGGATTCGAAGTCAAGAAGCGGCCAGCAGACGTGGTGGTCGATCTCGCCCATGGCCTCCCTTGGGTGGATGGCGGAGACGATGCGGAATGCGGTCCAGTCGCGCAGGGCGGGGTCCTTGTGTTGGATGTCTGTCTTGACGCGCAGGACGGCGGTGCCTTGTTCGTACTCGCCGGAGACCATGCCGTCCCAGGCCTCCAACAACGCCTCGGGGGCGATGTCGCGATGGGGGCATGGATGGCCTTGGTTCTTCATGTCGCGCCAGGCTTCGGCGTCACAGGTGCAAACGTATGCGCCGCCTTTTTCGATGAGGGTGCGGGCGTGAGCGTGGTATTCATCGATGCGGTCACTGGCCTTGACGACGCGGTCGGGTGCACGCCCGGCGAGCCACGTGTAATCGTCCAGGATCATTTGGTATCCGTCGACTTCTGGTCCGTAGAGTGGCGGTTTGACTTGGGGGTCGGTGTCGTCGAACCGCAGCACCACTTCGCCGTCGTAGTCTTGGGCGTATTGGGCCATGATGGCGACGCCGCGGCTGTGGCCAAATGAGAGGGGGCCGTTGGGGTTGGGTGCGAACCGCAGGACGACTTTGTCGGTGTCGCCTGGCAAGGGCTTGAGGCCGGTCTTGCGTTCTTTCTTCTGGGTCTCGAGGAGCTCCGGGGCCTCGGCGGCGAGTGTCGCTTGCTGGTCTTCTAGGGTCATGGCGTTGACCGTTTGGCCGGCGGCCATGAGGGCTTTCATGACGGCGCCGGGGTCGTCGCGGAATTCGGGGTGGTTGCCCATGACGCGTCCCATCAGGCCTTTTGGTTGGCATGTGCCGCCGTGTTGTACGGCGTTCTGCAGGCACATGAGGCGTGCGACCTCTTCCAGGCTCACGTGGTCGGCGACTCGGCGCCATGCCTTAAGCTCGGCGCGTGCAGACGGTCCCATGCGCTTACGATCATGCCCTTGGCGGGCAGTTCGAAGCGTTCGTAGACGCGCAAGGAGATCCATGCTACGACCAGGATGTCCAGGAGCACGAAGGCCGGTGTCCACCGTGGTGGGAATCCCAGCAGGAGCCAAAGGGCGCCGTTGAGGTAGTTGGCGATGGGGATGTGCAGGATGTAGAATGCGAAGCTCGCTTGACCGAGGCGTTGCATGGTCGGGGTCTTGAGCCAATGCACGCCGATCTGTGCATGGGGTGATGTGACGATGATCAGGGCGAATAGCGGGGCAAGGAGGCCGTTGTGGATGTAGGGCATCCAGGGTGCCGGCAACGCCAAGAAGGCGGCGATGGCGAGGGCGCCTACGGCGGGGAAGGTCGCCTTGTGGTGCAGCCAAGTCCAGTCGAGGTGGCCGCCGCGCCAGAGGAAGGCGAGCAGGACGCCCATGAGGAATTCGGGCAGGCGCACGGCGGGGTTCTTGTGGAATACATTGATCCATGAGCCTTCCAGGCCGGTCTGGGCGACGAACAAGGCGGTGGTGGCCATGGAGAGGGCCAGGAGCACGGCTGCGGCACTCCATAGGCGTTTCTTGCCCCAGCCGTCGATGACGAGGATCGCAAGCGGTAGCGTGGCGGCAAAGAAGAGGGTGGCCGCGACGGACCAGCCAGGGCAGTTGAGGACGCAGGAGGCGTCCGGGTACCAGGTCTGGACTGCGAACACGTTCATCAGGAACACGTCCAGGGTCTCGGAGACGACGGGCCCGCCTGGTTGTGGGCGGAAGTGGTGGCGTCCCCAGTAGATGGGCATGTAGAGCAGCAGCCCGACCAGGTACAGGGGATACAGTCGGGCGATGCGGGCGACCCAGAAGCGCGCGCGACCCAC
>JBFKXH010000222.1:0-2846 GCA_041638175.1 Thermoplasmatota archaeon | reverse complement strand
GCCCTGCTTAGAGGACGAAGTCCAGGCCGATGTCCTTGCGGGCCTTGGCCTGCTTGGCCGCGCTCGGGCCCAGGATCTGCTTGGAGCGGACCCCGGTGATGACGAGCATGACGCGGATGGCGCGGTCCAGGGCCGGATCGACGCTGGTCCCCCAGATGATGCGGGCATCGGGATTGATGCGACCGTAGATCTCTTCGACCACGGCTTCGGCTTCCTTCAGCGTCATGTCGCCGCCGCCGACCACGTTGACCAGCGCACCGCCGGCGTCCGTGATGTCGATCTCCAGGAGCGGGCTGTTGAGGGCCTCCATGACCGCTTCCGTAGCACGGTCATCGCCATCCGATTCGCCCATCCCGATCATGGCCACGCCACCCTTCTTCATGATGGTCTTCAGGTCGGCGAAGTCCAGGTTGACCAGGCCGGGTTTGGTGATCATTTCTGTGATGCCGCGGATGGAGCGGACCAGCAGTTCGTCCGCCACCTTGAACGCCGCCGCCAAGGGCAGGCGCGGGGCGACCTCCAGCAACTTGTCGTTGGGGATGACGATGACGGTGTCGCACACGTCGCGAAGGCGAGCCAGGCCCGCTTCGGCGTTCTCCATGCGGACCGCGCCTTCGACGCTGAAGGGCAGCGTGCACACGGCGATGGTCAATGCGCCCGCTTCACGGGCCATCTTGGCCACGACCGGCGCGCTGCCTGTGCCCGTGCCGCCACCCAGGCCGCACGTGATGAACACCATGTCGGCACCACTGATGGCGCCGCGGATGTCCTCCTCGGTCTCTTGGGCTGCTTCCTCTCCGATCTGGGGCAAGGCACCGGCACCGAGGCCGCGCGTCAGGTGGCGACCGATCAGCATCTTGTGTGGTACCTTGGCGCTCAGCAGGTGCTGGGCGTCCGTGTTCATGGCGACCAGTTCGACGTCGCCCAGGGACTCTTCCGCCAGACGGGTGATGGTGTTGGTGCCGCCACCGCCGCAGCCAAAGACCTTGATCTTGGTGACCAGACTGTGGAGGACGCTTTCAAGCTCCTCGTTGCGGGCGTGGTTCTGGGCCGGTGCTTCCGGCGCCAGGACTTGTGTGACGGCGGGGCCGGCGTCAGCGCGGGCCACCGCTTCGCGGATAATGTCCTTCATGTGTGCATCCCCAGGGAAGCGTTCGCTCCCATCCAAGGACTCCAAGGGTGGCTCTTGGGGAAAAAGGTTTGTCCCGACAGGGGGAGGCCTTCCGGTGCGACCCTTGTGGCCGGTCGAAGTGCTTGACGTCCCGGTCAGCGGCTTGGCGGCGGGGGCGGGTCGCCGTCGACACTGAATTGCCAATCATCAGGCGGGAGGTAGCCATGGAATTCGTAGATGAAGAACTCGAATTCTTGCTGCACGGTCGCGCCGACCGGGAGCACCGCGACCCCTCCTGTCGCGTCCCCACTGAACACCGAGTGGTAGATGCCGCAAGCCTCTCCTCCGACACCGAAGGCGGCCAATACGGTCCCGTTGACCCGCGCCACCACCGGCGACAGCCCTTGGGCACTTTCGATGAACGTGTCGCTGCCCGAACACCCGTCGTCCAACGCTTCCATCTCGAAATACATCTCAGGTCCAAGAGGTTGGGTGGTCTCCCAGACCATCTCGGTGATGATGAGGTCCGCGCCCTCGTCGTAATAGAACGTGGGGGTGAACTTGTCGCCCGTGATCTCGTCGCCGGTGATCAGATTGGGCAGGCCGCAGACCACGATCAGGCTCGTGGTGCATTCAATGAAGCCGCGGAAGGACTGCCCCTTGTAGTATGGGTTGAACGAGGCGTCCTGTTCCATCAGCATGCGGACGGCCGGCGGCATGGAATCCCCCGCGACCACGTCCGCGCTCTGCTGCACCGGCAAGTACCCGATGCGGCTGGCCGTCAGGAAGTACGTGCCCGGCTCTAGGTCCTCGAACCCGAAGGCACCGTTCTCGTTGGAGACCGCTTCCAAGGCCTGTCCTTGCACCTGGATCGTGACGCCCGCAATGGGTCGGATGGCCGAATCGACCACGACCCCGCGGATCACGCCGGTCGTATCGGTCGCTTCCAGGTCTTCTTCCAAGCCCAGGTCATCGTCGACCGGGGGCGGTGCACTCTCTTCGGCGCACCCCGCCAAAGCGATCACGGCGAGCATGGCCACGCTGATGAGGATCCTCACAATAGGGATTGGAGGGATTCATGGGATAATGGCCGGCAAAGGGCCATTCTTCCCCGAGCGTGACGGTTTTATGCGGATGCTACCGCGGCGCCGTCGAAGATGTACCACCAATCCGCATCGGGTTCGAAACCATGGAATTCCGTGATGTACCATTCGAACGGCTGCTCGATGCTGAACCCGACGGGAATGATCGCGGCGCCTCCAAGGGCGTCCCCGCTGAACACCGAATAATAAATGCCGCAATCGGGGCCACCGATCGCTCCGCGCTCCAGGCGATCTTGGTTGACACCGGCCTTGGTGGGCGACGGCCCGGTGGTCTCGTTGAGCAACGTGATGTCCGCACTTTCGGGGCATTCCAGATCAAGCGCCTCCATCTGGAACGCCAGTTCAGGCGACAGGGTCTGGGTGGTCTCCCAGACCATTTCCGCCTGTACATACGTAGGGTCCAGGCCGACGGGGATGGTCGGCGTGGACGTGTCGATGCCGATCGGGTCGTCGACGCCGAAGAATCCGAGCAGGATGCCCGGCGCCGCGCAGACGACCACGATGGACGTGCCACACTGGTAGAATCCAGCATACAACTGGGTGCTTGCGAACGGGTTGTAATCCAGGTCCCGCTCAAGAAGGATCTTCAAGACCGGCGGGTCGTCGACACCGGCCACTACCTCGGCCGCCAT
>JBFKXH010000221.1:0-2861 GCA_041638175.1 Thermoplasmatota archaeon | reverse complement strand
TCATCGCTGCGACGGGTCTGCATGAGGTGGAAGTAGGCCTTGCCGTGGCCGCACTTGGGGCACTCGGCATCCTGTTGTGCGCGGGTGTCCACGTGCTCCTCGATGACCACGCGTTCCTTGGCGGCGGCGCCGGTCGTCACGACCTGGCTCTTGGCTTCGCTCGACCATCCACATTTCTTGCACGTCAGCACGCCGTCCTTGGGGTAGACAAGGGACCGGCATTCTTGGCAGAAGGGCACGATCGCTCCACTGGCCGTCCCTACATGAGCCGTGTGGTCACTCCAGCCGCTTGCCCTCGACCTCAGGGATGTGCTTCAGTGCGTCCAGCATCTGCTTCTGGAGTTCGACCTGCTGCCGCAAATAGGGCGTCGTCGTGGCCTCTTGGATCAAGCGCTCCAATAGGAACTTGGTGTCCTTGTAGGGACGGACGCCGGTCAACTGGTGGAAGCTTCGCGCCCGGCCTGTCTGCACCTCTTTGCCGCCCCCCGCGCCCACGGCCATGCCGCCCGCCACGCCTCCTTTCTCGGCGCCCGCTCCGATGTGCATCTCTGCATGGCTGCTGTCGGCGCCGAGGCCGAATCCGCTTTGGGTGACCGGGATCAGCGTGCCGTAGTCGAACAGGCGTCCGAGCGGCCCTTGGGTGCCGTCCAGGTCGGTGATCGCTTCGAACTTGAGTTGGCGCTCCTTCGTGACGACGAGGCCGCCCTGGAACAGGATCCGCAGGTTCGTGATATGAAAGACATGGCTCCGGCGGTGCATCTCGACGGCGAGCACGAGCGGCACGGACCAGACGCCGAGCAGAATGGGCATGGCCACGGTGGTGTCACCGCCCCCGACGGTGATGGTCAAGGCGACCGTCGTCAATGCCAACAACATGTAACCAAAGAAGACCCGCCAGCCGATGGCGGCCACGCTCGCGATGACGCCCACGAGGGCCAGCCCTGCGACCATGTACACGTACGCCGCGCCCGCATTTCCGTAAAGGAAGCGCCAGAATTCGTACCATTTGCCGTCGACGGCCCCGAGCCACCATGCACTCTGCTGGATGGCCAGCAGGGCGACGCCCCAAAGCAAGGGAAGCGCGGCCAAAAAGAACGGCCCACCGAAGCTCGCCACGTGGGGCCGGAGCTTGGTCTCAAGCCGTTCACCTGGCAGCAGCCGTAGCGTCATCCCATACGGACATGGAGGTGCGCGCCATAAGCGCTTGCTAAAAGCGTCGGCGTGCGCGGCCAAGCAGCCAGGCGCTTCCCACGAACAAGGCAAGCGTGGCCGCGTTGACCATCCATAGTGGGCGGCCCACGATCCGCCCTCCGATCTGCGCGGCGACCACGAGGGCGAAGGGGATCCACAAGACCCACCACTTCAATCGACCCACCCATGCGACCCCATACCACATGAGGCCCGCCATGATGGCGAACACGATGGCGGTCATCGCCACCGCCCAGACCACTTGCCAAGGCAACCAGTACACGGCCGGCTTCCACCAGACGGCACCATAGCTTGCGACCAAGACAACAAAGAATCCCGCCATGGTGACCGGATGGCGGCGGATCTTGGCGCGCACCGCAGCGATGTCCCCTTCGTCGCGCGCGCCCTTCTTTGCCACGTAACTCGGGCGAGCAGAAGGCATGGCGAACACGAACAGGCCGAACAACAAGCCGCCTTGCCATGTGGTCACGTCCAAGCCGACCAGCGAACGCAGCAACGCCAACGGAAAGGTGGTCACTGTGGCCAGGATGACCCCCCACCCGGCCCGGACCCCGGGGCCCGCATCGGCCGCCGCCAGCAGCCCGGGCTCGAGCAGCCAGGCCACGCCAAACAGCACCGCCGGCGCCACGAACATGGGCGCCATGGCAGCAGCCAGGAACGTCAGCAGACCGTACGTCCCCTTGCGGATCTGCGTCGGGACCACGTGGCCGCTGTCCACGTTGACCTTGAACTTGCGGATGCCGTGCCCGCCGAGCACCAAGAAGATCGCATGACTCAGTTCATGCAAGAAGACCCCCATCCAACTGACCACATTGTAGGTCCGTCGCTGGTAACGAAGCAACTTGTACATCCCGCGGCGAAGCCCTTGATCGACACTCAGGCTCTGCATCCGCCAAAGGAGCCACAGCACCAAGGGCGCAAAAAGGGCGGCGACCGCGTCGATCATCGGACCTCGAGACTGATCGGCTGGGCCGTGTGATCGTAGGCGCGCCAGTCCCCGATCCCGTACGGTCGGCACAAGATGAGGTGGACCTCGCCTTGGTCGGCGAACATCTCTGCGTCCGCATCGCTCGGGTAGGGGTGTTCGTCCGGATGGCTGTGCAAGCTACCCCGCACGTGCTTGTCGATCGGTTGCATCCACATCTGGAAAATGGCGTGCTCATCGCCACTGACCGTCCCGGGCAAGAGGACCGGTTCTGTGATGGTGTCACCCTCGACGCGAAGCAGGCACGCGAATTCCTTCGGGTCATCAGGGCTGTCGGTCTCCCTCGCCGCCTCGAGCGCCATTTGCAGGCACTCCTTGGTGATGGCCTTGACCTTGGGATGGGGCACGGTCTCGCGACTCCATGCTTCCCATTCGGCCCAGTACTCTTCTTCGCTGCAATGCTGCCACCAATGGGCCTCTTCGTCCTCGGTCCACTGGTCGCGCGGCAGATCCAGGTAGTCCTTGCGCACCGAGCGCCACGTGCCCTTGCGACCGAACAAGCCCATCAGCGGATCAGTTTGGTCCGGACGCGTTCGTAGAAGCCGCCGCCCAGGCGCACGTAGCGGGCCTTGTGGTCGCTCTCGGTCACGATGACCGTGGAGCCCGTGTCCACGTCGTAGCCTTGCTGGCCGTCGATGACGACCCGGGCCTGTTGCATGCCTTGCGC
>JBFKXH010000220.1:0-2918 GCA_041638175.1 Thermoplasmatota archaeon | reverse complement strand
CTGTGCATGGTGTTGCCATACAATTGGCGGCTCAGACCGACGGCGAAGTCGCAGATGTCAATGATCTCTTGCACCTCGCCAAGCCCTTCTTGGAGGCTCTTGCCCATCTCGATGGATACGAGGCGACCAAGGGGTTCCTTGAGTTCGCGCAGCCGTTCTCCCCATGCCCGCACCAGGTCGCCGCGCTTGGGTGCGGGGACCATGCGCCAGGCGAGGAACGCATCGTGGGCATTCTGGATGGCCTGATCGAGCTGCTCGGGCGTGGTGTCCTGCACGGTGCCAAGGAGACTGTCGTCGATCGGGGAATGGACCGTTCGCGTCGGGCCGCCGCCCAGCCACGCATTGCCGTCATGGGTGCCGGCCAGGGGCTTGCTTGCGTCCAGGCCGAGTTGTTCAAGGATCTGGTGCCCGGTGAGGGTCTGCATGGGCGCCGCAAGGAGCCGCCGCTTTCAAGCCCTCGGGTCGGCCCAGGCGTCTTCGTGCTCCACATCGTGTTCCGCTTCGCCGCGCAGCAGGTCGCTTCGGGTCAGGATGCCCACGAGGCGCTTGCGTTCCTGGGGATCGACCACAAGCAGCCGGCCGATGTCCTCTTGGAACAGGCGGTCCCGTGCCACGAACAACCGTTCGTGCGCGTAGCACGTGATGAGCAGCCCGGAGACCACTTCTTTGAGTGGCTTTTCGCCCTTGCCGTCGTGCAATGCCTTGGCAAGATCACTTCGCGTGACCACCCCGATGACCCCCGTCTCATCGACCACCGGGAAGCCGTTGTGGCCTTGGTCGAGCATGTTGCTGAACGCTTCACCGACGGTCATTTCTGCATCCAAGGTGTCCACGTCGCGGGTCATGACCTCCGCCACCGTATGGAAATCGAGTGGGCTCTGCGTCCGGTCATGGTCGTACAGGATGCCACGCTTGGTGAGGCGGATGGAGTAGATGCTGTCTTTGCTCAGCCCGATGGAAACCGCATCGGCGGTGACCGCTGCGAACATGATGGGCAAGATGATCTCACGGCTTCCGGTCAGTTCCATCAACAAGACGATGGTGGTCAAGGTCGCCCGACCGCTGGCCGCGTAGAACGCCCCCATGCCGACGATCGCATAGGCGCTGACGGGCGCCGTCATGTCGGGCCAGACCATGTTGGCCAGGATGCCGATGACGCCCCCGTACAGGGCACCCTGCATGAGGCTGGCGGAGAACACGCCACCGCCACCACCGCTGCCGATGGTGATGCTGCTTGCCAGGGGCTTGGCCACGATCAATAAGACCAGCAACGGCAACACGATCGTCGCCTGGGAGCCTTGCAGGATGGCGCTGATGGTGCCGTAGCCGGTCCCGAACACGTGGTATTGGGGATCGCCGAATCCAGCCACCCGGGCCGCGAACTCGAAGATGACCAGGCCCAGCAGACCCACGAGCAGACCGCCGAGGGCCGGCTTGGCCCAGACGGGCAGGCGAAGGGATTCGCCCTTGTCACTGGCGTAGCCCATCATCCGGATGAACATCACGCCGCCGAAGCCGCAGGCGACCCCCAGCGCCATGTAGATGAGCAGCTCCCAGGGCGACACGAGGACGAACTCCTGCGGGATGAAGAAGGTGGGTTGGTTGCCCAAGAAGAAGTGCGCGACGGTGACGCCGATGACCGTGGCGATCACGACAGGGATGAATGCGTGGGTGCTGAACTCGGGCAGGATCAATTCCATGGCAAACAGCACGCCTCCGAGCGGGGCGTTGAAGGTGGCCGCGATGCCCGCCGCCGTGCCGCATCCGAGCAGGACCTTGATGTCGCGGGCGCGGAACCCAAGGCGGCGCCCGAAACTGCTGCCCAGCGCGGCACCGATGTACCCGATCGGGCCTTCACGTCCTGTACTCCCGCCGGTCCCGACGGTCACCGCAGAGAGCACAGCGTGGCCCCAAGCGGTCCGCCCTTTGATGATGCCGCCGCGGGCCTGCACGGCCGCCATCACCTCGGCGATCCCTTGGCGCCGAATATCCGGGAAGGCCCACCGCACGAGCCCGACGAGCAGACCACCTGCCAGCGGGACCAGAAAGACCCACAGGCCCCACGTGGTCGTGATGAAGCTGCCTTCTTCGCGGGCCGTCGCGGTGCCCCATTCACCCCGGAAAGCGAGGTTCTCGACGATGTCGATGAAGGCACGGAAGGCGACCGCCGCCAGGCCGGCGAGCAGGCCGATGCCGATGGCGGTCCCGTTCAGGGCGGTGAAACGCCGCGTGACAAGCAACAAGGGTCCACCTTCTTGGGGGCCTTAAAGCCCGTCAAAACAACGCGGTCTGTCGATCGGGGGCTTCTTCGTCCCCAAAGACCAGCCCGCCGTCGGCAGCATACTTGGCGAAGGTGGGGAACGGTACGAGGGGTGAAAGGCGCATCACGTCGTGGAAGGACCGCCGGGGGCGGAGCCTTTCAGGGACCATGTGAGGCGGCAGGACGGCGTACGGACTTGCCCAGCCACGCAAGCGGCGCAGTTCCTCTTCCAACTGGAAGACCTGCCAGCGGATCTCCTGTTCCTTCTCGCTCAACTTGAACCGGTGGCTGGCGCGGTGGCAGGTTTTGCAGAGCATGTACAGGTTGTCCCACCGGTAGGAGAACGTCACGGCCCGGTGGTCGCCGGCGGCACGCACGAAGGCGACGGCGTCCGTGATGTGGGCCATGTCCAGGGGCTCGTCGCCTTGCTTGGCACCGTTGCGGCAATTGCGGCAGCGACCTTGGTCCCGCTCCATGATGAGCGGCCGCCACCGCTGCTGCAGGGGCGCGCGGTACTTTTGGTACGGTTCTGGGTCGCGCCAGCGACGCTCGCGATCGACCAGGGGCCGATCGTGGTGATGATCGAGAACCACCGGAGCGGGCTGATCTGGGAGCACTTCATGGCCGCGCCCGAAGTCCGCGACGGGCTCCGCGCGCT
>JBFKXH010000219.1:0-2919 GCA_041638175.1 Thermoplasmatota archaeon | reverse complement strand
GGTCACGTTGACCGCGCCCTCCGATGCCCGCGAATTGTCCTCTGCGACGTTGAAACTCTCCTTGGATGCTGATCCCTTGGCACGCACGCAGGTCACGGCGACCGTCGGCGCACGCTTCGGTGTGGCTCTCAGTAGTGGCGGGCCCCTCGGCTCGGTCGTTGCGGGCAACACCACACAAGCGACCTTGATCGTCACCAACCTGGGCAATGCGCCGGACTCGATCCGCATCGAGACGGAGGGCAAGCCTTCGGGATGGGAGATGATCTTCCCTGATGGCAGCGACCCGTTCACGGTGTTCAGCTTGCAGCCTGAGGATTCCTTGGAGGTCCCAGTGACCATCATCGTCGCCAAGGACACGGAGCCGGCCAACTACCAGTTCCGCTTCCGGGCCACCAGCCTGGGCGATACGGGGCAATCCCAAGCGATCACCCTCGTGATGGGCGTGCTTGAGAAGGAAGATCCACCGAAAAAGGGCAAAGACAGCCCTGGGGTGCCTGTCCTCCTGTTGATCGGGTCCTTGGCCGCGCTGGCCGCTGCCCGCCGCCGACCGTAACGGTTATCTTGTGACAAATCCACGAGCCCCTATCGGGCGTACGCCCAGGTGTACACATGCGTGGAAACAAGATCAACTACCTGCTCGTCGCAACATTCTTGCTCAGTGGCCTGGCCAGTGCGGCCCCGGCGACGACGACGCAGATCAGCACCGTCGAAGGGTTCCTCAACAACCTTGGTCCGGCGGGAGAGGACAAGCTCCAGGGTGACTGGACGACCGTGAACGAGATCCACCGGCTCTACTTCCGGACCAACGAACGGATGTCGACCAGTCCGGGTGGGACGTGCGGTACCTGCGACGAACGGTGGTGGATCTACTCCCCCATCGCCAACACGCCGACCCAGACTGCCCCGTACGATCCATACAGTCCGCGCGTGTTCGACCATGACGCCACCACCAATGAGTTCACACTGAGCCGCATGCAGGTCTCCGTCTGGCTGCGCCCCGGCGCGAACACCGATGTCCGCGTCGAATTGATGGATGGCTCGGTGCCTGTCCCGGGCGCCTTCGTGGACGTCAAGTTCGAGGGTGCAGCGCCGAATACGCCCGCATCGCCAGGTGCGGTCTCGGTCTGGACGACCACCGAGTACCAGGCCTTCGCAGAATTCCCCTCGGGGGTCGTCATCCCTGAAGGAACGGACCTCAAGGTCCGCGTCCGGGCCGTCGACGGCGGCACGGACGATCCGTTCGCGGTCAAGTTCGAATACGGCGGGGGTGGGCACAACAGCTACGTCGAATTGTTCGGCGACATCGGCCGCGTCAACGTCTGGACCGAAAATTCGAAGAACATCGCGACGACGTCCTTCCCGACCGCCCAAGACTCGCCCAGCGAAGATCGCATCGTCAACACCTATGTTGCGCACGTCAGCGCGCTGGGCGATCATACGATTGGCGCCAGCGGGGCCTACCGCTCGATCCTCAAGGCCATTGACAAGGACGGGTTGGATCGCACCGGCATCGGCGAGGACAAGGTCCGGATCAACCAACGGATCATCCAGGGTGGAGGCGACGGCGACGGCATCGAGCTCGTCCGCTACGTCGTCCAGTACCCGGACACGTTCCTCGACGCCGCAGGCGATGCCTACGATGGCAAGTTGACCATGCAGATCTCAGGTCGGGGTCAGAACTGGAAGATTCCGTATGAGATCGCGATCGGCGGTGCGGACGTGACCATCGACCTGGCTGACTTCGAAGACGCGCAAAAGACCGTCCTTCTCGGCGAGCAGACGCGCTTCCTGATGACGATCAAGAACGCGGGTCTTGTGCCCGACGACGTGGTGGTCAGCACCGTCGACCTGAATGGCTGGACCATCGACGCTCTGGTCGACTCGGTCAATCTTGCACCCAATGCAGAGCGGACCTTCCCGGTCGTGGTGACGCCCCCTGCCAACGCATTGGCCGGGCAGTTCCAAGCGTTCGATGTGGAAGCGATCAGCAGCCGCACCGGCGCCATTGATTCGGAGACCATCACGGTCATCTTGACGAACGTGGCGACCACCGGCGTCGACTTGCTGGCCTCCCAGGTGGATGCCATCAAACTGTCGGCCAGCCAGACCCAGACCCGTGCATTGACGGTCAAGAACCTCGGAAACAGCGCTGAGCCGTTCGTGCTGAGCACGACCGGTGCACCGGTCGGTTGGAAGGTCAAGATGACGCCGAGCAGCCTGGACCTTGGCGCCAAGAGCCAAGGCGGCAGCCTCTTGCAGGTCACGGCACCACCGGATGCCAAGCAAGGCGACAAATTCAGCCTCCTCGTCACGGTGCGCAGCATCGACGACAACCAGATCAAGGACACCCTGGCGATACCCGTCGAGGTGTTCTTCCGCGAGGACTTCGACTTCGGCGTCGCCCATGAAGCGATCGCTGGAGAATTCCAGGTCTACCAGACCACCATCGACGACATTCGCGCCTTCGGGGACGGCAGCGGCCTGTTGGCGGGTGCTCCCGGCATCCATGTGCTGCGCGATGAAGGCCCAGATGGATTGGAACGGGCCCGGCAATGCACTGGACTGACCAATGGCGTGGGCTGCATCGGCATCGGCGGTCAGTCCAAGTCCACAAAATGGGACGCCGACCAAGACCCAGACATCGACTATGACCAATCATCCCTCTACCGCCTGGTCTTGACCAACCATGGATCTCGGCCCGACGAAATCCGTTTGACCCCAGGGTGGGTCTTCGACAGCGCCTGGTCTTCGCAGGATGGCAACGAATGCGAGGAGCGCGATGGCGGCAACTTCGACTTCGTGCCCGATGGCTGGAGGTTCCGCTACTGGGAAGCAGGAACTCCTGAGCCCGATGCTCTAGACCCAGAACTTGTCTGGGGTGGCACCAACCATCATGACGAGAACCCTTCTGGTGGCCTT
>JBFKXH010000218.1:0-2924 GCA_041638175.1 Thermoplasmatota archaeon | reverse complement strand
GAACCAGCGGAACATTGCCACTGCGATGCCGACCATTGCCAGCAAGCTGCCGCCTTTTCCAATGGCGTTGTGCATCACCCAGAAGCTGGCGTGGCCTTGGCCGTAGAACCAGATGATGCCGGTGTTGCGGACCAGGTTCAGGACGTAGATGATGGCGCCGACGATGAGGCTCATCTTGAGCTTCGTGCGCCAGTCGGCGTTGGTGCCCACGAAGAGGCCGACGAAGAGCATGATGCTCTGGATGGCGGTGCAGGCCAGGATGATGCTGACGGGGACGATCTGCAGGTCCTCGCCGGCGGGCGTGTAGTACATCATCGAATCCCAGAAGCTGGTGCCGACGTCAGGATAGGTCTCGGTGTACGCGACGCCGTTCTCGGCGCAGTAGCGGCCGACCTCGTCAGGCCGCAGAGGGTCACAGTACGTCTCGGGATAGAAGAACGTCACAGGACCCTGCGAGTCCTGCTTATCGACGACGAACTGAAGGCCTTGTTTGTCGCCTTGTCCGAAGAGGTCGAGCATCCACCGGGTGTGGTTGCCGACGACGTTGATGAGCCAGACCCGCAGTACCGTGATCTTCGCGATGACGAAGTACGTGCCCGCCGCGATGAAGGTGGCCACGTTCATGAAGTGGACCGCGTCGTTCTGGACCTCGCGCACGAGGCTGAGCCATTGATGGTAGGCCAGGTACGTGAAGAAGTACACGCCGAACAAGGCGAAGGTGAAGTTGACGTAGTCGGCGTCCTCCTTGACGAACAGGTCTGTGGCCGTGAGGCCCCAGTAGAATGCGAAGAGGACCCACCCGACCAGGGTGAGGCGTTTGGCCCAGGGTTGCCGGTTGAATCCGAAGCCAAGCAGCGCCAAGCCGGCAAAGAGCGGCAAGAGCGTCCATTGCTCCCATGCGATGCTGGCCTCGCCGCCGCCGAACCAGCCGGGTGAAAATGGCGAGAATCGGTCCTGCAAGAGCAGGCCGGCCACCATCATGATCGTGGCAAGACCGGCGAAGAACAGGGTGATCTGCTTCGGGTCGTACTTGTGTTCGGCCTCGGTGGAGCGTTCGTGGGCGTAAGGGTGCTTGCGGGTCTTACGCTCCTTGCGGCGTGGGCCGAGGATGACGTCAAGGGCCTTGTCCATCAGGCCGGGCTTCTTCGTGGGGGCGGCACCTTGTTGCTCCGCCCCGCTTGGAAGGAGGTCCGGGCGCTCGCCGGCATCGGCGCCCGCCGGGCCAGCAGCTGGGGTAGCCTCTAGGGATGAGGCGTCGTCCTCAGGCTGCTCGCGGCGCTTTTCAGCCCCTTCCACGGCACCGATTCAGCTTCCGGAGTAGAAGGGGGTTGTGGTCAGGGTCTGGGGCCTTCAACCCTTGGAGAAGCACCATGCGTGGACATCTGCGGCGCGGGGGCCGGGGTGCTTAGGAGCCGGGAGGCCGCTAGCGGGGGTTCAGTGTATGGTCAGGGGCCATCTGCCTTGCACATCGCGTCCATAGGAAGGGTGAAGTGAAACGCACCGCTTGGAACGCTGCACGTGATGCGCGGCTTGTTCCTGGTGATCGCAACGATCTTGCTGCTGGCCGTGCCATCGGCTTCTGCCGTACTCGTGGCCGTGGATGCCCGCGCTGATATCGAGAGCACGCTGCTCGACGCGCAGGATGCACAGTGGCTTTCGTGTCGAGGGGGAAACGGTTGCACGCCGCCGCCGAGCGGCGCCTGCACAGAAGAGGAGATGGACGCCTCGAACAATCGGATCCGGTTCGAAGAAGGCGCAACGACGACCGCGTGCGCGGACCTACTGCTGAGCTGGCCTTGGCCCGTGGGCGCGCGGGATGCGGCCGTCTCCTTCCGCGCGGACCGCATCGTGGAATTCGGCAATGCCAGTGGGCTTGGGCCGGGCCAAGATCCGTCGTCGCAGTTGCCAGTGCCTGGGGTCAACGCCGTCCAAGCCATCCGCATCTACGACTCGGGCCAGGAGTTCCGTGAGGTGCATTATTTCCAGCCGGGTCGCGGCAACGTCACCGAGCCGCTGCCGATCGGGCCGTTTCCCATCGCGCGGGGTCTGGAGCCCGTGGTCATGCTCTCGTATTTCTTCGAGGAGGATTCGGGGCTCTTCCAACAGACGCTTCCCAATGTCGGCCAAGGTTACAGCTTCCGTGCAGGCATCCATGATGTCAGTCTGGTGTTCTCGGGTATCAGCACGAGTGCCCTGCTCGGAGAAGGCCGGATCGTCATGGACGAGCCGGGTAGGCGCGTGACAGAATATGACGTGACCGTGAATCTTACAGGCAGGACGAAGGCCGTGGAGGTCGACATCGGGACGGCCCGGCGGGAGAACACCACCGACCGGGAACTGGAGTTCATCAGTGCCCGCACGGACCTTGGCGCGATCAGCGGCGAGGCGGTCAGCGTCACGGACACGGCTGACGACCACAGCCTGCGCGTCGTCCTTGCATCAGGCAACTACTCCTGGGTGCGATTCACAGTCCAAGAGGAGGAGGTGTTCTTCGTCGCGCCGCCGCCGGCCCCGGTGCCGCCGACCGTGGCGAAATGGATACCGATCATGCTCACCGTGTTGCCCTTGCCGGCCGCGGCGCTTGCTACCCGGGCCGTCTACAATTACAATGCCGAGGCCAAAGGACATTACCGCTCGACGGCGCGGGCCTTGCTCGCTACCGATATCTTGCTCGGCCTGTTCTATGTGGCCGCATTGGTCGTGCTGGCCGCCATCGGCCTGCGCCGCGCCGGGATCATCCCGCCCGAGGGCTTGGTCGTCATCTTGTACGCCTGGCTGATCCTGGCGCTGGCCGGCTTCACGGCTCTTTGGATCATGTCGTCCACCTCCTTGACGCGCACCATGCGAAGCGATCTGGCCGAGCGGGCCGCCCAGGCGGAGGAATTGCGGCGCAGCAACCGCGAATTGGAGCAGTTCGCCTATGT
>JBFKXH010000217.1:0-2930 GCA_041638175.1 Thermoplasmatota archaeon | reverse complement strand
TGGCCGCATAGGCGACGCCCCCCGGTGCCTGGGCCCGGAACCACGGCGGCAGGCGTGGGCGTCCATTGGCGCCGAACCCCGGACTGTTGCGCGGCAGCCCAGCGGCTCCGTCTTCGGGAGCATCTTCACCGGCCAAGGGAAGGTTCGGCAAGGCCACGTCGTCGGCCACGGCGCCTGGGCAATAAGATTTGATGCACGGGAAACGTCCCAACACGACTCTATAGGCCCCGGCTATGTCAGATCCATGCTTCGCTCAGTGATCTGCAGTGTGATGCTCTTGACGATTCCGACCGTGGCCGCGTCCGAAGAACCAGACCCGACCGACCCTGTCCATGACTGGGCCGCTATGGCCCAAGACTTGACCCTCACATCGGCAGGGTCGGCCCAAGAGTTCACGGCCAGCCAAGCGGACTTCTGGTCCGCCTTGGCGACGCGCCAAGCCCAATCGACCCAGGATTCGACCCACGATCTGCTTGAGCAATCCCAGCGCCTCACGGACCAGCAACTGGCCTTCTACGGGGCCATTGCCGCCGACCAGGTCACATGGACGCAAGCCCTCGTCGAACGTCAGATCGCTTTCACAACGACCACGGCCGATGGGCAGGTGGTCTTCTGGAGCGGTGTGGCCGAGGACATGCAGCGCCACGTCGAGGCGTGGGCGGAGTACGGATACTGGGCTGTTGATGTCGGCACCGGCCTTGTGATCGGCATCGCTTCTACGGACTGGCAGGCCTGGGCGGTCGCCTTGTTGCCCGCCCCGGCCGACGCAGAATGCGGTGGGTACTACAATCCGTTCGGACCGTCCGTCATGGGCAGCGTGACGGAACTGGTGCTGGCCACCCGCGATGCGGGCTGCGAGATCGGCGACATCTTCCTTGGGTTTGCTGACACCGCCGAGGACACGGCGGCCGCCATGTCCGCGCCGCTTTTGGCCCTCGCCGAAGACCAAGCGGCCACGTGGACGGGCATCGCCACCGACTTCGCTGACGCCATGGTGCCGATCGCGACCGACCTATCGCAAGTGCTGGTCGATGGGGCGCTTGCGTTCGCCGCCATCGGTGCCGACACAGCGGATGCAGGGGCCGCGATCGCGGGTGCTGCTGCCGAGGACGCCGCCGGCATCGCATCGGATGCAGCGGCCGCGGCCGGCGATATGCTCGACCCGTGAACCGCTGCTCTACAGCAGCGACGCCAACGCGCTCAAGGCGAACACGCTGACCAACACGATCGCCACCATACGCACGACCTTTTCTCGCCGCTTCGGGCTCACCTGCGCCTCCACACGGCCAAAAGGACGCCCAACAGAAGGACCGCGACCGGCAGGGGACTCTCCTCGTCATCCTCCACCGGCCCTTCCTTGCCGGCACTCGCGACATCCGGATCCAAGGGTGCACCGTCCACGGCATCGACCGCGCCATCACCGTCTGAATCGGCTTGGCCGCCGGCGGGCTCGACGCCTACAGGCTCCCTTCGTTCCGTGATGCGTGGATCGAAGGGTGCCAGGTCCAAGTAATCCCGGACCCCGTCGCTGTCCGTGTCGGCGCCCAGCGCCATCCCAGGCCAAGTCTCGGCCAGACGTACCGCGGCGTATGCGTCCGCCATGCCGTACCCGTAGGTGTAATTGTACTTGGCATTCAGATCCGGGAAACTGGGAGGTGCATCGGGGTGGGGCACGGCGCTTTGATGCAGGATCTCCTTGACGTCCGCCGGCGTCAGGTTGCCGTTCGCCTGCAGGAGGATCGCCACGATGCCTGCCGTCATCGGCGTGGCTGCGCTGGTCCCACTGAACGCGGCCACGCACGAGAACAAACCGAGGGGGATGTCCTGGCTGACCTGTGAGTCCTCGCCGCAACCAGCCACCGTGTAGATGGTTCCGTCATCACGGCTTGCTACGGGACCCACCACGCCGTGGCCCGGTGTGGCGATGTCCGGTTTGAGCTCCTCGTAGACATTGTCATCACCATCGTCCGTGCGTGGACCCCACGTGCTGCTTGCGCGCAATTCATCATCGCTTCGATCCACGGTCCGTTGATTGTAGAGGTTGGCCACGCTGATCGCCCCGTCCGCGCCGGTCGGGCACCCAAGGTCGGGGCGCTCCACGCCGCCACTGTTGCCCGCCGAGCCGAGCACCACGATGCCTGCGGCCACAGCCCGGTTTGCCGCCTGGCAGACCGGATGCGATCCGTCTGTCTCGTCGTTGGGGCTCCAACTCATGGTGATGATCTCGATGCCGTCGTTGGAAGGATCACTGTCTCCCCACGTGTCGTCCTTGTGCTCGATCGCCCAATCGAAGGCAGCCACCATCTCCGCCTCGCTGGCACCTTGGATGTCGTTGAATTGCACATCCACCATCCAGGCACATGGAGCCATCCCGATCAATTCGTCGCCCTCCCAGGCTGGCCGGTCTTCGGGCTTGAAAAATGGCTGCCCGCCGTGACTCACGGCCAGACCGGCGACGGGGGTGCCATGGGTCCCGGTCACCGGCTGTGGATTGCCTCCGTTGGCCTGGGTCCATAGTGGCTGGGTGAACGTGGTATCCACCCCTGCGACGACCTTGCCATCTAGGTGCGGATGCTTGTCGTCTACGCCTTCATCGAAGATCGCGACCGTGACGCCGCAGCCAAAGTAGCCCAGGTCGTAGGCTGTCCCAGGGCTGTATTCGGCGGATTCGCGCGCCTTGACAGTGCGCGTGCCCACGTTGAGGGCCGCGACCGCAGGCGCGACCAGAAGCAAGATCACAAGGAGTGCCAGGGCTCGACGCATGGTCGCGGGCAAGCGGCGATGAGGCATAGGCATTGCGTGACCCGGTTGCGCTGACTTCAAGTGGCCCACGGAGTCCCCGCATCCGTGAGCATGCGCGTCGCGGTCCTTCTGGAAGACCGCTGCCAACCCCGCAAGTGCAATCAAGAATGCATCAAATTCTGTCCTCC
>JBFKXH010000216.1:0-2957 GCA_041638175.1 Thermoplasmatota archaeon | reverse complement strand
CGCTCGTCGTCGCCCTTGGCACAGCCGTCCACGTAGCGGCGAAGTGCGTCGTACACTTCGTCCGTGGGCCAACCCGTGAAGGGGATGCGGTGGCTCCACTTGTCAGCGGGCACGAACGCATTGGCGATGTTCTGCAAGACGCGGTACTGGGTATCGACGACCTCACAGTTGATGTAGATGACATTGACACGCTTGTTGATCTTCGGGTCCTTGCCCTTGGCGGCCAGCTCGTTGCCGACGTACTTCACGCACGCCGTTTTGCCCGTGCCGGTCTTTCCGTAGATGAACACGTTGCTGGGTGTCTCGCCCCGCAATGCTGGCACCAGAATGCTGCCGAGTGCCCGGATCTCTTGATCCCGGTGGGGTAGGTCATCAGGAGTGTAACTCGAGCGCATGACCTCCTTGTTCTGGAATAGCGGTTCTACCTCGAGCAGTTGTCCAAAGAGATCATTGACGACCAAAGTTTTGTTCCTCCCAATGCACCACCGCCACACGTGAAATCGGCTGGAGACCCTCCCACAGGTTCCACCCGCACCAACGGTCCGATGCGAAGCAAAACGACCCATTTCGGCTCCACACATAACCCTTCGCCGAGGTTTTGCATGACCCCCCGATTTCCCGTGGAAGCTCTGTCTCCTGTTGGGCCCAAAAATTCGGGTTCCGATGACCGCGAAACGGGTTCCAGTCGAAATCTGATCGGGCGACGCGCAACGAGGATCAGGCGATGCCTTGGCGGACCTTCACGGCCATGCCGTGGCCGAAATCGGCCATCTCTTCCGCGTTCAGCAAGGCCCGGCCGACCGCCACCAGCGCATCCTTCTCGTCCACCACCAAGCACTCGTCGCCCGGTCGCAGCTCCGGGTCGCATGCTACGACGAACTGGGCGAACACGGACTTGCCTTCTCGGTTGAACGGGACGGAGTCGGCCGCCACCACGACGCGGTTGGCCGGAGCAGGCAGCGCAGCGTGCAGTCGCTTGGCACCGGCCTCCTTCAGGGTGAAGAGGCCGTCTTCGGCGCGCAGACTCAGGATGTGCTCGCCGTCCAAGTGGACCGTCCGCATCTTGCCGGTCGCCTTGCTGCGCTCCGCACGCAGACCGGCAGGCGCATGGCCGGTGGCATTGAAGGTCCCTGCCTCGAGGGCCGTGCGGACATTGTTTGGATCTTCGCCGGTCAGTACGACACCCGCGCCGAGACCGAACTGCCAATCTGCGGTGCGCAGGACCTGCAGGAAATCCAGGTCCAGACCCTCCATCGGTGGCCCGGGGATGCCGGGCATGGCGTCGTGGGCCTCCAACATCGCGTCCTTGGTATCGCCTACCCAACCCATGTGCTGTCGATCCAGGCCATCCAGGCGGGGGACGTGGGATTGCGCAAAGGGGTAGGCTTCATCCAGGCCGATGGGTGTTGCACCCAGGCCATTGATGACCACGTGGTCTTGGGTCTCATCGAACGCGGTGCCCAGATGGCTGGAGAACGGCTTGTTCGCAGGTTCCTTGTGCATGGCGAGCTCGACCTTCTCTTGGCCTTCCTTGGCCCAATGGGTCTCCGCCATGGACTCCACGGGTTCACCGAGCAGGCTGAGGCGTTCGGTCATGCGGCGCCGGATCCGGTGGAACATGGGGCGGCCATGGGTAAGGTGGCCGGTGTAGCGAAGTGCCTTGCCGCCACTGGTGGGCTCGCGGGCTTCGAGCCAGGCCTGCATCTCGGGCGTACCAAGCTTGCGGGTCGCGGCCGCCAACAGGGGGTGGCACGTGGCCCGTTGCTCGACCAGTTCCCACAAGACGCCGTCGCGGATCGCTTGGCGGATGCGCCGCATGTCGGCAAAACAGACGTCCAGGTTGTGCAGGGCGATCGCCCGTTGGGCTTCCCAGCGCGGGCCCTTGTCGCGCATGGATCCCTTGCTCTTGAGGGCCTTGTGCAGCTCCTGCGGCGTCCATCGCTCAAGGTCCGCGCTTGCAAACGGCCACTCCGCCAGATCCTCCACGTGGAGGGTCCCGCCTTCGTGCATGATACGGCCGTCCTTGGCGTACTTGGCGTAGCTACTGGAATCGAAAAGATCGCAGCCTAGCGCCGTGGCCAGGGGGAACACCAACGGGTGGCCCGCGCCGAACAGGTGGACCGGCCGGTCCTTGCGAAGGTGCTGTTGGCTGTGGAGGATGATGTCGACCAGTTCCGGGTACATCTGGCGTTCCATGACCGGCACAACGCCGCCGATGGTGTGGTAATCCACGTCCAGGTCCCGGTACGCGGCCGCGCATGCTTGGCGCAGGTCCATGAAGAGGCCACCTTGGACGGTGGCGTTGAGCAGACTGTCGCCCTTGTGGGCGGTCGCCTCCTTGGTGCGCTCGAGCGTGGTGGCCACGGCGTGTTCGGCCTGCTCCCGGGTCATGTCCGGCGTGACGAACAGGTCCAGGCAGGTCGCCACGTCGACGCCCATGTCCCGTTGGAACTGGACGATCTCTTCGGGCCCCACCTCCACGTCGCCGTACACGTACATCTGGAACGTGCCCGAATCGGTCATCACGGGTCCATCCCAGTCGATGACGCTGTGTACGCCGTCCGAGAGCGCCTTTTCGCGCAGGTCGTCGTACTTGTGGATGACGTAGCTGTTGGTGATGACCATCTCACAGCCGAACCGGTCGCGCATCTCGCGGGCAGGCACCAGGTCGATGTTCGGATTGATCACCGGCATCAAGGTGGGGGTGGTGACGTCGCCGTGGTTGGTCTTGAACCGACCCAGACGACCCGCGGCGGCGCGGGCGGTGATCTCGAACACACGCGGGCGACGATGGTCCCCTTCAAGAATGCGCCCCAAACCCTATCTTGACGAACCTGTCAGCCGGCCACAGGCATGGCCGACCTGCTGTCTTCCGCGCTGCCCCCCATCCCGGTCCCAGGCGTCCCGACCACCACGTGGCCGGAGGACGCGTTGGATGCCGAGGCCGAGCGCCTGCT
>JBFKXH010000215.1:0-2962 GCA_041638175.1 Thermoplasmatota archaeon | reverse complement strand
GCCGCGCGCAAGGAATACGACGCGCTGGAGAAGCTCCTGCGGGCGCGGGCTGATTATGACAATCTCGTCAAGCGCCAACAACGCGATGCCGCCCTTGAACGGGAGCGCGTCAAAGCCCGGGTCCTGGAGAATTTTCTCCAGGTCTACGAGTATGGACGCATGGCTGCTGCGGAGGCAGAAAAACAGCCTGGCCCACTGGCCGAGGGCATCAAGATGGTCGTACGCGAATTCGATCGCATGTTGGACCTGGAGGGCGTCCGACCGACCGGGGTGGTCGGTGAACCGTTCGACCCGCGCCTTCACGAGGCGATCGACACGGTGACTTCGCAAGAGACGCCGCACGATCACATCGAACGTGTCGCGGCGCCCGGTTATTTGCTGGGTGAGCGGGTGCTGCGCTACGCGAAGGTCGTGGTGGCCCGCACCGACAGCGACGCCGAGGAATGATCAGCGACCGTACAGGGCCCACAAGCCGAGAAGGTCGCCATCCCCGAGACTCCGTTTTTGGTCGTCGCCGGCCCCGCTGAACGCGTACATGGTCAGGCATTCGCCGGCCGCATGGTCGAGCCCCAGGGTGTGCCCGGTCTCGTGCGCCGCGATGTTGGTGATGTCCATGGTCAGATCGTTGGCCAGGGGCGACCACACGTGGTGCATGTTGTAGATCGCGTCCGACTCGACCGCCTCGCCGGTATCCAACCAGTACCACGTGGTGGTCGTGGCGATGACGTTCGGGTCATCAAGGAAGGCAAAGTCGATCTGAGAATGGAAGTCCTGTTCTCCGGCGATGTGTTCCTGCCCGAAGGTGATGCCACCAAAGATCGGCGCACTTGTCGCGTCGGCCCAGACCTGGGCACCTGCGGCCAGTGCTTCGGGGAACATGGCTGCCGTGGCCGCATACGGCTGGGCCCAGTGCCACGGATGAAGGGCGAAGTCCCGCGACGGGCAGTCCGTGCCGGGATCGAGGCAGGCCAGCGCCTCTGGCTCCGTGGCGCAGTCGACGGGGCAGGCCTGGTCGCCGCAGGCCGGCTCGCAATTGGGGTTGCCGGGGTTCTTTTCGCAGACATGGGGCGGCGGCCCGTCTCGTTGTGCCCCTTCTTTCTGGAATTGGACGTCCGAGACCAACAAGGATTCAGACACTTCGACCAAGATGCGGCCGTCTTGCGAGGGCGGTGCCTGGACCAGGCTGGCTGCCAGCACGACGACGACAAGCAGTGCCCCACGCACGAGGGTGCAGTCGCCATGCTCCAGTAAGAACCCTTCGACCCTGATTTCCACTCGAGAATTCGAAGGATGACGCCCAATGCCTATATGCACGCGGCGGCCTCGATGGCCCCATGCGCTTGTGGCTGCTTCTTTTCATCCCTCTCACCGGCTGTTTCGGCGCTGGGGGCTCAGGAGATCCCGCGACCGCGCAAGCGCCGGACTGGCTCGCCGGAGACACCTGGGTCGAGCAGATCACCGATGAATACGAATACGACGCGATCCGGAACGGAGACCGCGACTTCGGCGGGGGCAGCGAACAGCAGCAACTGACCGTGCAGGTCTGGAACACGACGGCCATTCCGGACGGGATCGCGGTGTTGGCTACTGCGACCGAGGACGGCGACGAACGGTGGCAGGCGGCCATGGTGACGCCCCTTGGAGGCGGTCCGATGGATTACCTTCGCATCCAGCACCTCTGGGGCGACGAATACGAATACGACATCATCGAGGACACCGAGAGCGCCGTGCTCCCTGCCTTGCGTTTCCCGCTCGTCGAAGGCGACAAATGGACCGACGCGTTCGAGATCGATGGATTGAGCGGCACCGCCAAACACGTGGTAAAAGGGCCTGCGACGCGCGACGCCGGCGGCCAACAAGCGGTCGGCCTGTTGGTCGAGACCACCATCCGATTGAGCACCTCCCCGGACGACGTGGAGGCCCAAGAAGAGGAGATGGCACAATGGGGCACCAACCTCATCCGCTACGAAGTGTCCCAGGACATCAAGGTCGAATCCCTATGGGACGCCAAGCTGGGCTACCGGTCCTACTCCAAGGCCACGGCGGACACGACGTTCGACGTACACTACGAGGATGAATACGAGGGCTACGAATCCAAAGGCACCAGCCGCTGGATCCAAACGCGGTACGTCACCGGGTTCACCCCAGGCACGGGCGTGGAACGGTCCCTGGCCGAACTCTCCGAGGCCACAGAAGACTTTGATCCCTACAGCCAGGCTCCAAGCTACGGCCTGCGTATCTATTCGGACGGCAATGGCTATCTGAACGCGAACGACGCGCGGACCCTCAATTTCTGGTACTCCACATGGGGCGCCACCCAATTCCCTTCGAATGCGACGTTCGCATGGAGCGTCCTCAATGGCTTGGGTGAGATCGTCGGCTCGGGCGACAAGGAGTCGTTCTCGCATCCATTTGACCAGGTCGGCTACTATGCCGTCCGATTGGATGTCCGACAGGACGGCCGGCCGCTGGACTGGGATTACTTCACCGTCTATGTGGACTTCAGCACGGAGCATGTGGTCGATTGCCAACAGGTCACCGACGGCATGACCCAGCAAGGCGGCTGCGATGGCTTCTCTTTCGAGGTCCCCCACATGATCGACAGCACCTACGTGGAGGTCACCATCACAAACGGCGCCGATTCCCTCACTTCGCTGGGCGCCTACGACGTCACCGTGGTGGACGGCAGCGGCCAAGAGCGCGGCATCACGAAGGTCGGAACCAGTTGGTTCGCCGAGACCTATTGGGCCAACGTATACGAAGCAGGCGCCGGCACGTGTACCATCACCGTGGACGCTGACCGCGCCCTCAATGCGGAGGTCACCTACGAAGTGGGCGTCAACCCATACTACCAGAATCACGAGAGCTGGTACGAGGCTCCCCAGTAGGCCGGCGCCAAGGCAGCGTCACCGCGCCCGTTATTTTCTTATAGAAGTCCTGACTCGCCGCGCTTGAACAGGTG
>JBFKXH010000214.1:0-2967 GCA_041638175.1 Thermoplasmatota archaeon | reverse complement strand
GGCACCCTCGAAGAGAGCCCCGGCGTCGGCACCCTCGTGCTGCTCGGCACCCTGGCCGCCCTCGGCGTGGCCCTGCGCCGCCGCGAATAAGCCACCCGGCTTTCCCTTTCCCCCTCTTTCCTTTGTTTTCTTGGCCTGGCCGATCGATGACGTACCGACCCAGCCACGTTTGCTGAAGTCGCCGCTGACTTTCACGATGCGCCCATGCGCGTGGCCATGATGTCTAATTTTCATGACGACCAATGGCATTATACTCTCGGCGGTGACCTTTTGGGACCATGCACAAGCACGTGTGGGTCATTTTGCTTCTGTTCTTGGCGCCCGCTGCGGCCCGACCGGACGGACTCTACAACCCGACGGAATCCACGCCTACGACCATGTACATCCACCTGAACGACTTCCAGGATGCGCCCATCAACACGCAGCTTCCGGATGATCGCTACTCCCAGGCCAAGGACCTAGGACTCACCCAGCACAGTCAGGGCTGTGTGCCCAACCCCACAGGGACGCTGCTGACGGGAGACCACCACACGTCGTACGCCTTCAGCAGCCCAGGTTACGTCAACTACGACGTGGATGACGGTGGCAAGCCGACCTACCACAACGAGCGCGGCATCAGCTTCGACGTGGAGATGGATGGCGCCGTGGACCCCGTGTTCACCTGGTTCCTGGAAAGCCAGTACACGGCCGGCAGCTTTGATCCCGACCCGAACATGATCCCGGCGATCGCCCCCGCCGTGACGGTCCGTGCGACCATCCGCGAAGGGGACGAGGTCAGCGTCGGTTCCGCAGCCTACAACACGGGCGAAGCGATCGCGCAGGGCCAAAGCGACCCGGCCTACCTGCTGGCCGATGCGACGCCAGAGAACCCCCACGTGGAGTACATCCCGCATGCGGGCAAGCACCTGTACAAATTCAGCTTCCCACTGGAATACGAGAAGACCACGATCAACAGGGAAGAATCGTTCAATGTCCGCATCGACGTCTTCATGGACAATCCGGTGTGCAACGATGTCTACACGGGACAGTACCTGATGCCGGACTTCGTGCGGACGCACACCAGTCCCATGTACCGACCGCAGTTCACGTGGAACCTGTTCAATCCGCTGGTCATCACCATGCTGCACCCCCAATTCATCGGTGACGAGATGGTCATCCATGCCCACGTCAACAGCCCCTGGGGCAACTACGACGTGGCCGGTGACCAAGGTGACTCCCACGGGCCGCCCCGCTTGGTCATCGACGGCCCCAGCCGCCCGGTCAACCTGGGTCTGCTGGCGCACGTCATCGACCACGTGGGCCATCACGGCCACACGGAGCCGGTCGCCCTGGCGTGGTCCTGGACGTCGGTCCAAGAGAATCCGGCGCCTGGCATCTACACGGTGACCATGGAAGCGACCAACGACCAGGGCACCGCGATCGCCGAGGCCGTCGCAAGCTTCGAGCTGGGCGAAGGTGGCTACCCCAAGGGGGCAGTATGTGGCTTCACGGAGGAAGGACAAGACTGTTCGGACCCTGCTTCGACCGGCGGGGTCTCCCAGGATAGCCCGGGCCCCCTTCTGCTGTTGCCTCTGCTGGCTGCGCTGATCCTGCGCCGACGATAGGTTGAACAACCGGCCATGCGACTGCCACCTGATGCGGTGGTTGCCTCTGCTCATCCTCCTTGCGCCCCTGGCTGGCGCCGAGATCATGAATCCGGAGGACACGGCGGAGGCGACCCTGTACATGCACCTGGTACGCAACGGGGACCTGGCCATGAACCTGGTTCCGCCCCCGGAAGGCTGGACGTACAGCCATGACCGTGGCATCGTGCACCAAAGCCAAGGCTGCGTCGAGGTGCCTGGGGTCGGCCTCGCTTCCACGACCCAGCACACCTACTATGCGTACGTGATGCAGGGCGCGTACGACTATGAGAGCACCCAACAGGAGCCCGCACGCGGCCTCCACCGCCCACTGTCCTTGGCCACCAACCAGACCGTCCACGTGGACTGGATGCTCCATGCCAGCTACGCCAGCCTCGGCGTCTCGGCGCCGACCGCGTCGTACGTGACCGTGCGGGCGACCCTGCGCGAAGGGAGCGCCATCAGCGTGGGGCACCAAGCCATGGATCAGGGGATCGTGCTGGCGCTGGGCGAGACCCCCCAGACCCTGATCGCTGGACCGGCCACCGAAACGCAGGACTGGATGTCCATCCACGCCACGCCGACAGGCACCGTGTACGCGTTCTCCGTCCCACTTGCCTGGGCAGGCCCCGACCAGGTCTCGACGGGCGGCTTCAACCTGCGCATGGACACGTTCGTCGCCGTGCCCGGCTGTGACGATCCGGGCGCCGACCGATACGTCATGCCGGACGGCCTGCACGCCCACACAAGCCCCGGCCTGCGCCCGGCCTTGCACTTGCCGTACCGGGGTTCGGTGGTCGTGGAGCACATCGAGACCTTCATCCAGAACGGCACGGCGCGGGCAGAAGCCCACGTGACGACCCCATGGGGCCCGTACAACCTCGGCGAAGTCCGCTTGACCGGCGTCCCGTGGACCGCCGTGAACGTGACCGACCCGGCCCGCTGGAAGCCGGAAGCGGCCCGCGTCCATACATGGACCTGGCATGAGCCGGGCGACTTCGAACTCAACGTCACCGTGCAAGACGCGCAAGGTCATGGTCAAGCCACCGCCAACATGCCGTTCGAGATGGGTGCCAAGTCCACCACGTGCCGCCAGGCCGTGGGCTCGGAGGTACTGTGTCACTCCACCAGCGCTGCCAACAAGGACAGCCCCGCAGGCCTCGTGCTGTTGCCTCTCTTGCTGGCTGCATTTGCGCGCCGCACCCAATAGTTTGAAGTAGCGGCGAGACTTCGAAGGCGTGTCGCACAGGAGGTGAGCGTAGCCGAGATTGAAGTAGGTCTCGGGGGTGATGTCCTCGTCCGCGTGCGTTCGGACGTGGTGCTCGAGCACACGGGCGGCCTTTGC
>JBFKXH010000213.1:0-2997 GCA_041638175.1 Thermoplasmatota archaeon | reverse complement strand
TGGTGGCCCCCGAGCGGGATGGTCTGGCGCACGGGTGGCGGAGGCCTGGCATGTGGCTTCAGTGTGCCGCAGCGGCCGCGTTGTCGCACCAGAGGCCTTGGGTGCTAGATGCCACGGGTTTGTTCGGGACGCTCACCCACGCGGTCTTGCCCAGGGGTGCCGGACGACCAGAAGACCGGCCTCCCGCCGCCCAGGATGGCGAGCGTCATGGCGCCCGAAAGGACGGCCACGTCGATGCCCCAGCCGTCGGACCAGAACGGGCCCGGGATCTTGATCCACGCGGCGACCACCGCGGCGAACAGCGCCGCCGCGGCTCCTGCTATCCGGACGCCGATGCCGGTCACGAAGGCGACCGCCAGCAGCAGTTCCAAAGTGCCGATGAAGATGTTTGCTGCAGGGGCGAAGGGCAGCCCCAGCCAGTCGAATAGGGCTTCGTTGGCCGGCCGATGGATGAGCTTGTCGAGGCCATTGTAGCCGAAGATGACGCTTAGGCCAAACCGAAGGGGGTACAGTTCGAATCCACGGATCGTCGATCGCTCCATATCGATCCATCGCGCCCACGCTAAGGCGGTTTCCGGCCCGTTCCTCTAATCAGAAGACGGCATCCGCCAAGAATCGGCACATGGGCTCCATCTTCTTGGTCTCCTTGGCGAGACGGTCGGCGAGCCTGGCGTCGCACAGGTCCTTCTGGGAAAGCTGGACCCAGCACGTGAAATCCTTGCGTCGCAGCTCTTCGATGGCGGGGTGGTCCTCTGGGAACCCCTTGGGCGCGCGCTTCAGCAGCTCGTATTCGCCGAAGGTGACGTGCTTGGTCGCGGCGCGCCAGCCCTTGGGGTCGGCGGCGATGGCGTTGCGGATGGCCCGGATGGTGTCGCCTTGGGGCAAGTGGATGCCTGCGCCCCAGAAGGAGCCTTTGCGGGCCACGTGGAGGTAGTAGCCTGGCCCGGGCTCGGCGCGGGTCCCTTGGCGGTGCTTGAAGCGGATGCCGATATGGGTGTTGTAGGGGGTCTTGTCGGCAGAGAACCGGATGTCCCGGTGCGGCTGGCTCAATGCGCCGCCTTGTTTCTTGGGTTCGCCGAAGTAATCGCCAGGGAGTTTGGGGAGCATCGCTTCGACGAACTCCAGCGCCGGCGTCCGGACATGCTCCTCATAGCGGTCCTTGTTGGCGTGGAACCAGGTCTTGTCGTTGTTGCTCTCTAGCTCAGCAAAAAAGCGGAAGGTCTTGGAGGTGAAGGGCATGCGGAGTCGGATGCGCCGGTCATATTTTGGCTCCACGCGGGGGTCGGTGAATGCGGGGAACCGTTGACCACGGCAACCATCCGTGCCAATCTCCTTTTTACCTAGGTCGCAGAGCAGACTTGATGACAAGGCGTTTTTGGGACCGATTGACCGCGCTGCTTTGCTGGCGGTTCGCGGACGTCTGGCGCCTGGAACGTTGTCGTCATTGCCGCCGGTGAGGCGCGCCCGGGGCAGGTGCTCACTCGCCTGCCGATTCCGCGAGGGTCTCGGGCTCTTCCACCGCGACCCCGCTGCTCGCCGCCAGTTGCTTGAGCTGCCCGCGCAGAGGCTCGCTCACTGAGGGTGCGATGATGAGCTTACCCGGATGGCGACGGATGGCCGCGGCGGCCCGCTCGGTCTCGTGGTATGCCTCGAAGCCCTCGCCAGCCATGCCAGCGATCTCGTCCTTGCTGCCGTAGATGACCGTGAGGCCGCTGTTCTGGATCTGCCCCATGCGTCCCGACTGGAAATCCTCCACGGCCTGCACGATCTCGTCACGGCTGTTCATCACGAACGGCCCCCACTGGAAGACCGGCTCGCCGATGGGCTTGCCCGTCACCAAGATCGCACTCAGACCCTCGTCGCTCGCCACGTCGACCATCGGCCCCTCTACAGCGGCCACGGCGGCCTCCTGCACGGTCTTGCCGTCGATCGTGCCAGCTCCGGCGATGACGTAGAGGAAACCGTGGTGTCCATCGGGCACGGGCAGCGCGACCTCGCCGCCGGAGCCCAACTCGGCATGCAGGTAGCTGATGGGGGTGCGGGTGTCGATCATCGCCTCCGCGTCCTGGAACCGGCCCGCGATGACCCGGACCTTGCCGCTGCCCACATCCACTTCCGGGATGGAGCCCGACGGGATGTCCTGATAGCGCGGAGGGATCATCTTGTCCTTGGCGGGCAGGTTCACCCACAATTGCAGGCCGTGCACCGTGCCGCCGGTCCGCTGCAGGTCAGGATGCGGCATCTCGGAGTGGACGACGCCGCTGCCGGCGGTCATCCACTGCACGTCGCCAGGGCCTAGGTCCCCCTCGTTGCCGACAGAGTCCTTGTGTTGCAGCCGCCCTTCCAGCACATACGTCACGGTCTCGAAGCCGCGGTGGGGGTGGTCCGGCGCGCCCTTGCCCTCGCCGGGCGCGAAACTGCGTGGGCCCATGTGGTCCAAGAGCAGGAACGGGTCGATCATGCGCTGGTGCCGGTTGGGGATGGCCCGGCGTACGTGCATACCCTCGCCCTCGATGTGCGGGATGGCCTCATCGACGTAGAGAACGCCCATGGGTTGACATGTCGCCCGGGGGCTCATGATGTTGTCGGCTCGGGCCATCGTCACATTCACGTATCACGGCCCAATGGGGGCACCATGAGCGATCTTCGTTTGTATGAGGTCAGGCTCGTGCGCGCACCGAAAGACAAGGTCTGGAAGCAGGTCACCGACCTCAAGAAGGACCCCAACGCCGACGAGGTGAAGGTCAAGGGCACCGGCAAGGGCGCCACGCGGACCCTTACACTTGGCAAGACCACGCGCGAAGAGAAGGTCACGGCGCTCAAGGAGAAGGAGCGCATCGTGTTCGAGGTCAAGGACGACAAGGCCGCAGGGCGGGTGGAAGTGCTCGTGGAAGACCATGAACTGGGCACCATGGTCGTGCAACGGGCCGAGCTCGACGTCAAGGGCGCCAAGCTGTTTGCCAAGGGCCGCTACAAGAAGGAGCTGGAAGCTAAGGC
>JBFKXH010000212.1:0-3000 GCA_041638175.1 Thermoplasmatota archaeon | reverse complement strand
GCGCCGCCGCCCATTTCCGGCTCCTGCACGGCCCGATCTACCCGATCGCCACGACGCCTTGCCATGCTGTGACCCTGATCCTAGGTGCCCGCATGACGGCCGTGACAGAGTACCTGCCTGGTTTCACGGCTGCCGATCAGGTCACGGCCCTCGAACGCCTGACGCAGCACTTCCGCAACCTCACAGGCGAGGACAACGTGTTCGTCGACCTCACCATCTTGCGGCTGCCGGTGGATGATCCGGTGCTGGATGCGGTCACGCGTGAATCGTCGGATCTGTCTTTGTTCCGGACCTGGTTGGAGCAGAACTGGGAACAGTACTGGGTCCCGCACGATGGCTGCGAACCCTACGTGTCGTTCGCATTGTATCATGACAACGGTCCGCACACGGGCGGCTTCAGTGGAATCGCGATGTACGACGTGGCACACGGCCGTCGGATCAGCTTCAGTATCGTCAGCGACCTCACGCGTGTCCAAGGGGAATGGCCGGGGCTCGTGGAACCGATCGATGAACTGCTCGGAAGCGGCGTAGATGGTCAAGCGCCCTCTGAATGGTTCAATCGCTTGTTCAGCCATGAGACTGGCCATCTGCTTGGTCAGGCCCACCCGCACAATGCCATCGAGGAGGATGGCGACAATTACCGTGGCTTCTCGAGCGTCTGGGACGTCATGAGCTACCAGATCCGGCACGTCGTGGACGACTTCGGCGGCGTCGCACACAACAATTTCCTACGCAACCGTGCAGGCTACGTGGTCCAGGAGGCGATCCACGAGGGCCACGAAGGTACCCCGGAATTCGTTGCAGCCTTGGACCACCTGAGCCGCTACGAGTGGAAGGAGGCCGGCGATGTCCTGATGCCGGTCCTGAATCCGTAGCCTTCCCTTCAGCGGCGACGGTCCAGGACGTACTGTAGTACCGAGGCCACGTGATTGCCGTGGTACCACACGGGGCCAAGGCTGATGCGAGCCGCGTCCCCGAACGGGGCTGCTTCCTCGTCGGTCAGTGGCAAATGGTCGCCGAGGATGAACAACGGGTCCCCGGGAAGGGGCGCTCCATCGATGTCGGCGCCGTCCTTGTCCAGCACGACAGGCGTGCCCGGAACATCGGCCGCCACTGCGGCGAGGTCGAATGGCGCGACGTCGATGCCGGCATCGGCCTCTTCCCACCAATCGTCCTCGGGACGGGCCCGCAGCGCGGCCCGGATGCGGCCGGCCGTACTGCGTTCGTCGGGGTGCAGGTTGCGCACTGCGTCGCCACGGAACCGGACGGCGGTCGGCCTGTCCGGGTCGGCCACGAACGCCAGGATCGTCTCCGTGTCCGTGCGGAGGTCGTGACTCAGGAACAGCGTCGACTGCACCGCTCGGCACAACACGTCGACGCGGCCCGCGCCACCAGCCAGGTCGTCAAGACCCCAATCGCCGGTGGGCGGTACGGTGTGGCTGACGAACAGGAACCGGCGCACGGTGTTATCCCTGGAACTTGAGCTGCCGCATCAATTGCCGCTGCATCTTCCGGTTGCTGCCGAAGCCCTTCATCATGGACCGGGTCGTCTCGTAGTACTTCAGCAAGGCCCGGACGTCCTTGACGTCGCGACCGGAGCCGCGCGCGATGCGACGGATCCGGGGCGTCTTGATGATGCCTGGATTCTCGCGCTCCTCCTCCGTCATGGACGTCAAGATCACTTGGAAGCGTTGCAGTTGCTGCTGGGTGCCTTCCATGTCGCGGCCTTGCAGCGCCTGGCCCATGCCGCCGGGCAGCATCTGCGTGACCTTGCCGAGTGGCCCCATCTTACCGATCATGTCCATCTGGGCCATCATGTCATTGAGCGTGAAGCGGCCGGACAGCATCTTGCGTGCCATCTTCTCCGCGTCCTGGCCTTCCGTGGCTTCCTGGGCCTTCTCCAGCAGGGCTTCAAGGTCGCCCATGCCGAGAAGGCGCCCGATGAAGCGCTTCGGGTCCAACGGTTCCAGTTCATCGATGTGTTCGCCGGTACCGATGAAGACGACAGGCGCGCCGGTCGCGGCGACCGCTGAAAGTGCACCGCCACCCTTGGCCGTACCATCGAGCTTGGTGATGATGGTCCCGGTGAGGCCGACGGCCTCGTGGAACGCTTCGGCCTGCGCGGCGGCTTGTTGGCCCACCTGGGCGTCCATGACCAGGAACTTCTCGTCAGGGTCGGCGGCCTTGAAGATGGCCTTCATCTCGTCGACGAGACCGGATTCGAGTTTGTCGCGTCCTGCCGTGTCTACGATGATGACATCGTGCTTGCGCTTGAGTTCGGCGAGGCCACGCTCGACGATTCCGACGGCGCGGTCGCTGCCATGGGTCTCGCCCTTTTCGGGCCGCTCTCCGTAGAACGAGACGTTGACCTTCTCGGCCAGTTGCTGCAGTTGGTCGTGGGCGGCGGGCCGGTGGACGTCTGCGGCGATGAGGCCGACGCGCAGGCCCTTTTTCTTGAAGTGGTGGGCCAGCTTGCCGGAGGTCGTGGTCTTACCTTGACCGTACAGGCCCACCATCATGATGACCTGTTTCTTCAGCGAGACCTTGCGGGGTTCGCCGAGCAGATCCACCAGTTCGTCGTGGACGATCCGGATGACGTGCTCGCGGTTCGACATGCCGGCCAGCGGTTTCTCTTCGAGCGCGCGTTTCTCGATCGTCTTCGACAACGCCAGGACCTGACGGACGTTCATGTCCGAGGCCAGCAGCGCACGCTGGATGTCGCGCGACACCTCCTTGACGAGCGTCGCGTCGATGTGGCCGGCGTTGGCGATCTTCTTGATGGTACTGCGCAGGGAGTCCCCGAGCCCCTCCATCACCATGGGTGGTCCCAGGCACGGTCATCAGGTAAAGCCGCTTCCGTATCCGGCAAGCGCGACGATGGCGGGCCTGGCCCCAAACGACCGCCTTTCAAATAGGGTCCAAGCGCATGTTGGAATCGCCCTGGGCGCTGGGCTCACCCGAACCACCTGACCAACCCTTCGCCCTGGGCGTCTCTCTTTT
>JBFKXH010000211.1:0-3018 GCA_041638175.1 Thermoplasmatota archaeon | reverse complement strand
GATCGTCACCGTGGCCGCCGTCGTCGCGGTCGTGGTCGGGATCATGATCTTGGCCGGCAGCTTCGACGGAAGTCAACTCATGGGGATCATCCTATTGGCGGTGGGCATACTCCTGTTGGTGCCCAACTTTGTCGGCGCGGCCCTCGGCAATGCACTCTCGACCATCGCAGCCGTCGTACTCCTGGCATTGGGCGTGCTGCGACTGCTTGGCAAGTGGTGACCGCTTCGTTCAAGAGCTTGGACCCATGGAGCATCCTGTGGCAAGCACCGAGACCATCGGCAACGTCCTGGTCGCCAGCGTCCTGACCAGCCTGGGCCTGTTCATGCTGGTCGGCTGGAGTGGCGTCGCGTTTGTTGGAGAATTGGCCGGTCTCACCGTGTTCGTATTGGGTGCGCTCATGCTGCGCGGCAGCTTCGGAGACAATGGTACCGTCGCAAGCCTTCTCATGGTCCTGATCCCGGTCGCCTACTTGCTGCCCTTGTTCTTTGGCGGTCTTTGGTGGTTGACGCCCGCCGCGGGTGGCACCGTCATGGTGCTCGGCATCGCCAAGTTCCCAGGCATGTGGTGATCAAAGGTCGAGCATGTGGCCCATGCGGTCGCGCTTGGTCTCCAAGTACCGCTGGTTCATCGCATGGCTCCCCACCTCGTGGGGGATGCGCCGTGTCACCTCGAACCCGAAGGCGCGCAGCGCGTCCACCTTGGTCGGGTTGTTGGTCAGCAATCGCACGCTCTCGACGCCCAGGTCATGCAGGATGTCCCTGGCGGCCTCATAGCTGCGTGCATCCTCGGGGTGGCCCAATTCCAAGTTCGCCTCCACCGTGTCCAGGCCAAGCTCCTGCAATTCGTAGGCGGCGATCTTGTCGATCAACCCGATGCCACGACCCTCTTGGCGTAGGTACAGGACGACGCCCCGCCCCGCTTCTTCGATCTTTTGCAGCGCTTCTTCCAATTGAGGGCCACAGTCGCAGCGAAGGCTCCCGAACAGGTCGCCCGTCAAGCACTCCGAGTGGACGCGGATCAGGATGTCCTGGCCCGCGACGTCGC
Organism: Thermoplasmatota archaeon; assembly: GCA_041638175.1. Taxonomy (GTDB): domain Archaea; phylum Thermoplasmatota; class E2; order JACPAO01; family JAHFTW01; genus JBFKXH01. Next base: position 1,973 of record JBFKXH010000211.1, on the reverse strand, counting down.
CCTTGACGATGGCGGCATGTTCCTTGCCGGTGCCGATGTCCCGGTAGGCGATGACCTGAAAGTCACCCCACCGGGTGGGGAGCTTGGCAGCCGAGCCGCGGACAGCCGAAATCGCGTAGCCACTCATTCCTAGTCTTGCGACGTGGGGGTCGGTCAAAGCCGTTGGGGTGCACCGGTGGCGCGGCACGCAGGGGTTTTTCTTGCGCGGGCCCGTCACACGGGCAATGAAGAAGGACGGGCTCTTTCGCAAGCCCCTGGCATGGCTGGAAGAGAAGGCGCCCGGCCTGCACGATTTTCTGACCACCGACGAGAAGCCCAAGCCGGCGCTTCGGGAGGCCGCCGGGGTCGCCATCGTCCTGTTGCTTCTGGCAAGCATCCTGTGGGGTGCCACCGGGCAACCCCTCAACGAATCACCCGTCGTGGTCATCGAATCGGAGAGCATGATCCGCTGCGACCAAGGACTCCACTTGGAGCTGGACGCCAAGGTCTGCAAAGGATCCTACGGGCGACTCGGCACCATCGATGCCGGCGACCTTGTCTTTGTCAGGGACGTGGAAAAACGCAGTGATGTCACCACGTTCGCCGCTTGCGAAGCCTCCGGCGGCAAGGAGCGCTACGGCGCCTGCGGTGATACGATCATCTACCGGCCCGGGGGCTCCAAAGCGGTCACCCCGATCATCCATCGCGCCATGTTCTACCTCGAGATCCACGGCGACGGCACCTACTCCATCCCGGGCCTCGGCCTGGAGCGGATCCGTGACCTGAGCGATCATCGCATCCAGGCGCTGGGGTTGCCGACGAACTACCACGAAGTGCTCGAGCACGCCAACGCCGGACCGGAGGACTCCGGCTTCATCACGTGGGGCGACAACAACCGCGGAGCCGATCAGCCGAATCTGGCGCCCCTGCCGGTCCGCGCGGACTGGATCATTGGCAAAGCCCGGGGGGAGGTCCCCTGGATCGGCCTGCTGAAGCTGTGGCTCAGCGACCTGGTCGGGCCGACCGACAATTACGCAGAGAATGCACCTGGCGACACCAAGACGATGATGTGGCTCACGGTCACCCTACTGGTCGGCGGACCGGTGGCGTACGAGGCCATCAAGCGGCGACGCCATCGAGTCCACGAATAGGACGCGCCGTCGCATAGGCAGCGCCATCAAGACGGTGCTGCCGCTGGGCTTCTGGACGGCTCCTGCTGGGCGCTGCTTCAGACCAAGCGGTTCTGTCGGCGGGGCCGGAAGTCGACCACGCTTCGGATCAGCTCGTCTTCGGCAAGCACCTGGCGGGTGCTGTCGATGGGGCAGCTCATCTGGATCTCCCGGGTCCGGCCGTACCGGCCCTTGCTGATGACCCGCGCCGTGAAGATGCCAAGCATGTCCAGTTCCGAGATCAAGTCCGTGATGCGGCGCTGCGTCAGGATGTCGCTGCCCGTGTTCTTGCACAGGTCCTTGTAGATCGCGAACACCTCGCCGGTCGTCAGCGTGTGCACGCCCACTTGCTTGTTGTCCTCTTCGCCAAGGATGGTCGCCAGGAGCACCAGTTTGCTCTGGGTGGGCAGGGTGCGCACCACTTCGCTGATGCGGTCCAGTTCGATCTTGTTCTGGGCCATGCGCACATGGCTTTCGGTGACTTGCTGTTGCCGTTCCCGTTCACACAGCTCCGCTGCGACGCGAAGCAGGTCCAAGGCACGCCGCGCGTCCCCGTGTTCGCGGGCCGCAAGCGCCGAACAGAGCGGGATCACGCCGTCGCCAAGGACCCCTTCCTTGAGCGCCATGTGGGCGCGCTGGGTCAAGATGTCCTCGAGTTGTTGGGCGTCGTAGGGCGCAAAGATCATGCTCTCCTCGCCGAGACTGCTCTTGACGCGCGGGTCCAAGAATTCGGTGAATTTGAGGTCGTTGCTGATGCCGATGACGCTGACCTTGTTGTTTTGGAGGTCGCTGTTGATCCGCGTCAACGTGTAGAGGACTTCGTCG
>JBFKXH010000210.1:0-3057 GCA_041638175.1 Thermoplasmatota archaeon | reverse complement strand
CTCGCCAGTAATCGTCATCGAAGCGAGGGTCCTGCAGCTCCGATTTCAGCGCATTGACGTCCTTGTCCGTGAGCTTGTCGCTGGGCAGATCGTAATTGACGATGTCACTTGGCGTGATGCCGAGGTACTGGGCCGTGGGGGTCGCCAAGTATTCGCTGATGTGCGCCGTCTTGATGGCCCCGTAGGCAACACTCGCAAAGATCCGATAGGACCACGGGTCGCCGTCCGTGAACACCACGACGGGCAGACCTGCCTCTTCGTTGATCCGCTTCAACAACCGACGGGTACTGCGCGCGGGTTGGCCCTTGAGGTGCACCAGGGCGGCGTTCGACTTGGTATCGAATTGGTTCTCGGCCAAGCGGGCGAACATCCCACCGGTCTCGATGGCCACGATGAAGTCCGCGTTCACATCCTTGAACTTGAGCCGGTCCGGCTCCACGTTGTAGGGAATGTTGTAGCCGGCATCGCCCACATCGTCCTGGCAGTGGATGGTGCGCCGCGTGCCGTTGCGGGTGGTCTCCACGACCTTCAGGTCGCCGATCATCGCCGCGCCGTTCTCTTCGGGCCGGAGCTTGAAGTCCTCGCGCATGCGCCCGGTCATCACTTCCAGGTCTTCTGCAAGCCCGTCGCTTTCAGCCTGGTCGTGGAATTTGCCCATGTCCCAGCCCTCGGAGATGTAGTACATCTCACGCAGCGTGGAACTCTTGGAATCCTTGACCATGTCCTTGATGAATTCACTCATGTACATGGTGCGCAGCAACATGTACGCGCCGTCGGTCTTCATGGCCGAGCGGGTCGTCATCGTCGGGCCATACTTCCAGACCCTGTGCATCTCATCGAACAGGATGTTGCTCTTGGTCCGGCTACTGAGCTGTAGCTCGGGGATGTTCCCTGCATCCAAGTGCTTGTAGATCGTTGCCGCGATCTCATCCATCGCCTGCGTCGCCAGCTTCTCACGCTGGGCCTTGGTCAGTGGCTTGTCGCTCATGCGTCCCCTCCATGCCACGGGTCAGCGCCGACCACGTGGATGTCATTGATGCCCTCCACGAACAGCTCGATGTCGTCCGCCGCACCTTTGCTGATGCCAGCGATCTCAAGATTCATCTCGAGTCGTTCAGCCGGCTTCATGGTCGGCACATCCCATGCAATGAAACGGTCCTTGACGACCTTCGGTTTCGGGTCGGCTTCCACGAAGACGCCCCCATCCGGCATGACCGCGAACAGGCGGAACTTCTGGGCCTTCTGCTTGTAATTGGTGATGGGGATCGTCGCCTTGGCCACGTAGGCGGCCTTCGGCTTGGGCGGGGCCGGCGCCTCCGAATCGTCGAATGCATCCAACGTCGCCCCGACCGCCACGGGCTTGGGTTCGAGCAGCTCGCCTTCGAGTCTTTGGTACTCGGCGGTCGCATCGTCGATCCAGATCACGTCCATGATCTTGCAGACGATCGGGGCAAGATCCACTTCGGGTTTCTTGAGCATGACCGCGGCCTTCTTGTTGATCTCAGGCAAGATCTTGGTGACCAGGTCGAATTTTTCGCTGACCTTGGCGCGCTTGGCCTTCTTCTTGAGGTGCCTTCCCAGGCCACGGGCCGCCTCCTGCAGGGCGAGCTTGATCTCCTTATGGATCTCCTCCATCGGGGCGATGGCCTCCTTGGCTTCGCTCGTGAACGGCACCTTGGTGCTGGCCACGTGGATCAAGACGATGGCGGGCCCGACCGGGATGCCCCGGCCGCCGCGCTGTTCCAGACCATAGCGGCGCCAGTCCACGTCGGCAAGGGCCTGGGTCGTGCCATCGGCGCCCTGTTGGTACAGTAGCGGCACCCGGTTGGCGAATCGCAGGATCGAGACCTGCTTGTCCTTCGGGAGGCTGCCGCCATACACCACACCCACTTCGACCTGGAAGGGATGTCCACCCCAGACGCTCGGGGGGCGCGTGACCGTGGAGATGTATTCCGGGCTGACATCGGTGGTCTCTTGCTTGAGACCCTGACGGACCAGGTGCTCGCCGATGGGCGACAAGCAATCGGTCGGGGGCGCCATGATCTTGACCTTCTGGAACGCCTCGTACAAGCGGCGGGCATCCTGGCGCGTCATGTCCTTCGGGGCCAGGTTCTCCAGTCCCGCCTCGACCAGGATGTTCTTGGCGGCACCGCTGCCGACGCTGCTGAACTCCTTTTGCAGGAAGGTACTGATCTTGCGGTAGGTGCTACCACGGGCCATCTTGAGGATGGTGCCGAGTTCGGTGCCCAACGGATGCGGCTTGATGCTGACCGTCTTGGGAGGCATCTGGTCATCGACCCGGTCGAACAAGGTCTCGACCCCAAGAGGGTCAAGGAACGTGATGCGGGCGTGGGGATTGACGATGCTGGTGCCACGCAGGTATTCGCCCACACTCTGCTTGCCGCCTTGGTAGCGCGCCTTCAGGACGACCTCGATGCGGGTCCCTTGCACGCGCTCCGTTTCGATGGCCTGCTTGTTGTAGGTCTCCGGGCGATTGCTCTTCGTGTCGATGGCGACCTCCATCTGGACACAGGGCCGCCCCTTGCCGGTCTTGCTGCTCACCAGGGCGCGGTGGCCGGTGGTCAGTTGGCTGTACATGACCACGGCGCTGATGCCGATGCCCTGCTGGCCGCGGCTTTGACGGATGGCGTGGAACCGGCTCCCATACAGCAACTGGCCGAAGACCTTGGGCATGGACCCCTGCGCGATGCCAGGGCCGTTGTCCTCGACGACGAGCTTGTACTCCCCTTCGTGTTCATGGGGGTGCACCTCGACACGGATGTCTGGCAAGATGCCTGCTTCTTCGCATGCGTCCAACGCATTGTCCACGGCTTCCTTGACGGACGTAAGAAGCGCCTTCGTGGGGCTGTCGAACCCGAGGATCTGGCGGTTGCGCTCGAAGAACTCGGCGACGCTGATCTCCTTTTGCGTCTTGGCCAGTTCGTCTGCCATCGTCGGCATTACAGGCTCACCTCGTACATCCCGGCGCAACAGGAGGGCTCCGGCAGATAAGGCCTGTCATCGATGGCGAACCGACGTGGCGCCTGCAGCGCCTGT
>JBFKXH010000209.1:0-3092 GCA_041638175.1 Thermoplasmatota archaeon | reverse complement strand
TCGGGGACGCCATCGTGTTCGATGAATTGGGCCATGGCAGGGACCACCCAAGCCCAGGCTTCGCTTTCCCGGAAAGGCTGCCTGGAAAATACGCGACCTTCTTCGGTCTCTTCTACCTGGATCATGGAGGCCCGCAGCTCGATCAGTGCATCGCGCGCGGCCCGCATCTGGGCCACTTCCTCAGCCGTCCAGGCCCGCCACGCGTCGCCCTTGTGGGCGGTCTCGAAGCGCCCGATGCCGGGGCGCCGACAGCGGTCCAGAGCCGCGCGAACATCCCGCAATTGTTGTGGCGAAGGCTCTCCATAATGCAGCGCCGCGATCGCCTCCTCGTCGCGGACCTGGCCATCGTTGCACTTGTGCCACAAGGCTTCTTCCAACGCACCCAGGTCGTCTTCGGCTTCTTCAACAAGGCTCCCTTGGGCGTGCTGCGCGATCAGGTGTCGAAGCCGGGCCTGCACTTCGGCCGTGGCGTCCAGCCGGCCTTCGTAGCGGTCCTTGAAGGCGCGGCGTGTCAAGTGTTCGGCCTTCATCTCGTGCACCCCGTCGACCGTCACGACCTCGACCCAAGGCACGCCCTTGCGTTTTCGCCGGGCCAAAAGGACGCCCAGGTTGTTGGGGGCTTCGATGCCAAGATGGCCCGCTTTGAACTCGACGATGTCTCCGGGCCGGGCCACGGCCCTTGCAAACGGTGACCTGTTATGACGCTACGGATTGCATGGCTTGTGATCGGTCCCGTCAGTGCGATTCCACGGAGCCTCGTGCGCGAACGTGTCTTGCTCTGCGTGGGCGAAGATCCCGAACAATGCGCGCCGTCGCTTCCAGCGCGGTTCACGCACCATCACCGCGGATTCTCCGCAGCCGCGGATGACCAAGCATCCTACATCGTCACGCCGTTTGGTAGTGCGGCGATGGAGGCCATCACCTGGGAACTTGCGCCTCACGTGTCACGGGTCGTGATCGCTGGTACCGCTGGCGCCTTGGATGGGTTCAGCGGACCTACCATGCGACCTTTGTGGGTCGATCCCGCACGAACCGCATACCAGGCGTTCGACGCGCCGCCTGAGCTCAGTTGGTCGCCCACGTTGCGATCGGAGCTACCGTCCGTGACCAGTTACAGCACCGACCGGTTCTACGGATTCAGTCATCTGACCGACCAAGACCACCCGGCCGAGGCAGGCCTGGTGGAAGCATGGGGACGAGCCCGGGGCGAGGATGCGATCGTCGAAATGGAGGTGGCCGCGTTCTTCCACTTTTGCGAGACGTTCGGCATCCCAGAATATGGCGCCGTGAAGGTCGTCGCCAACGAGGTCAGCGACCTGGATTCCCTGCCGATCCATGCTGAAAGTGCCATGGCGGCGGCGATCCCGGCCGCGCTGCAGGTCTTACAGTCCACTGCATAGGTCGGCCAAGGCGGCGGCCGGGTCCGTGGCCTTGACGACCCCACTGGCCAGCAGCACGCCGTACGCGCCCAATTCGAGGGCGGTCGCAACGTCTTTGCCGGTCTTCACGCCCGCCCCGCACAGGGTCAAGGTGCCGGGCGCCAGGTCCGAGACGCTGGCGACCGTGTCCGACACGATCGCCGGATCAGCCGATGTGACACTGATGTCTCCGCCGATCAAAGCCGGGGGTTCCACTGCGATGAACGTCGGGTTGAGCGGGGCAAGGGCCGCGACTTCTGCATCACCGTCGGCACACACGAGGCTGTGCAGGTCGAGATGACGCAAGCGATTGACCACATCACCGACCACCGGATGGTCGATCTTGTGCTCGGCGTGGTTGACGATGCTCCCGACGGCGCCGGCCGCCTGGACCGCTTCGGCGGTGATCCACCCCGTCCCGCTTCCCGGCTCGAGGGCGTCCGTGTGCTGGGCGTACAAGGCCAGTGCCGGCAAGCCTTCTTGGGCCACACGACCCACTTCCAGTTGGGGCGGTGCGAGCCCGATCACGGTGCCTGCATCCACGGCGGCTTGGCTACAGGCCCGCGCCAGATCCAGAGCACCAGACCCCTCCACTTGGGGGTACACCTTTGCGTTGATGATGATCTGCGGTATGTCCATGGCAGGGGCACAAGCCCGTCCTTTTTGAAGGGGCCTTTCCTGGAGCGGTCGTGGTCAACCCGGTCCTGATCGCCGCACCCGTCACGATCATCCCCGCCATCGGGGCCCTATGGTACCTCTTGAAGCGATACGAGGACTACTTCGAGGATGCCCGCGTCTTCCTTGCCCTGGTCTTCGGCTTCTTCGGGGGACTGCTTGCCGTGTTCCTTGAATTCCAGTTGTTCCCGTTCGCCGATCCCCGCTTCGTCGCATCGATGGGGCCCGGCACCGCCTTCGTCTTCTTCGTGGCAGGCTATGCGTTGTTCGAGACCGGCATCAAGACCGCGGTCCTGGGCTCACGCAGGTTCCGCAACCGAAAGGACACCCCATTCTACGGGGCCGCCATGGGACTGGGCTTCGGGGCCATGATGGCCCTTGGCTTCGTCGCCATCAACCTCAACGCAAGCGAGATCCTTTCGGAGCAGGTCCTCAATGCGACCACCAATCAGACAGCCGACTTCGGATACTCGACGCCTTCGTTCATCGCCATGGCTTTCGTGCCCTTGGGTGCGATCTTCGTGCACGGCGCTGCGGGCGTGTTCGTGGGACGTTCCATCGGGAACGGCAGCCTGGCCAAGGGGTGGGGCATCGGGACCCTGCTGCAGATGCCCGTTTTGATGACCTACTGGTTCTTCTGGCCCAGCATCGGCCGTGGAGACGTGGTCATCTTGTTCCCGGCCGCCATGTCGATCCTGTATGGGATCCTGCTCCTGCACATCACGCGCATCCGGGTGCTGGACCACGTGGTCCCCAAGGACATCCGGGACCTGGTGCGACGCGACAAGCGGCGCGAACAGCGACGCCAGCTGCGGGATGAAGAGGAATGAGGCTTCGCTGTCTTTCCTGCGGCGCCAGCGGCGAACACGCGCCCGACCGACCCATCGACACGTGGTTCCGGCTGACGTGCGCGTGCTGCGGCCAAGTGAACCGATTCCAGGTCTGGAAGGACGCTTGGCGCCTGCAGCGAGGCCGGCTGCCCTTGCGCACCGACGCCAC